>CALKAN010000265.1 GCA_937983035.1 uncultured Paenibacillaceae bacterium
CTGTTGGCGTTTTCCCTGGTGTTTTGCGTCACTTCTCTTGCAGAAGGTGTTCAAATGGATTATCCCACTTTCGACATTAAAAGTCAATAGACATATTCATGCGTTTTTTCAACAATTTCACTTTTTATTTTACGCTGCAAACTTGAAATTTTTCCTCATTCCAAGCTCACGTCCCGCTTCGCTGACGCACCCATTCCAACAGCTTCTCCATGTCTTCCGGCAGCGGCGCTTGAAAGACACAATATTCCTGCGTAGTTGGATGCTTAAATCCGAGCGAAGCCGCGTGCAACGCTTGTCCTTTCATCTGCAATTTGCGGTCGCTTGCCCTCCCGTACAGCGGATCGCCGACGACTGGGAAGCCGATAAATTTCATATGTACGCGAATTTGATGCGTACGCCCCGTCTCCAGCTGCAATTCGAGCAAAGTAAAATCTTTAAATCGTTCAGCCACCTTAAAATGCGTCACCGAACGCTTGCTGGTCTGATCCGTTACAGCAAATTTCTTGCGATCATGCGGATCCCGCCCGATCGGCGCATCCACGGTGCCTTCATTGTGCTGCATTTCTCCGTGCACAAGAGCAAAGTATTTGCGCTCAACTTGATAAAGCTTCAGCTGCTCGGACAAATATTGATGGGCGCGTTCATTCTTCGCTGCCATCAGCAGTCCGGACGTGTCTTTGTCAATGCGATGAACGAGGCCTGCCCGCAGCTGCTTGTCCAATCCCGCGATTTCGGGGCTGTGATGGAGCAATGCATTCACCAACGTTCCCGATGCATGGCCTGGAGCAGGATGAACGACCATGCCCCGCGGTTTATTCACCACGATGACATCATCGTCTTCGTAAACGATGTTCAGCGGAATCGGTTCCGGCAGCCATTCTGACGAATCTTCTTCCGGCGGAACAAGTTCCAGAACGTCCCCTGCCGCCAGTTTGTAGTTCGGTTTCACCATCCGTCCGTCAATGCGCGCATGGCCTTCTTTAATCCATCGCTGCAGCAGTGACCGCGAAACGCTGCCTTCCAGCATTTCCGTCAAATATTTATCGATGCGAATCCCTTCATCCGCTTCTTCAATTTCCCATACGATGCCAGCATCTTCCCACTCCGATTGCATCGTTACGCTTCCCGCCTTTCCTTGCGCCAAACAAGCAGGGTGTCAAGAAAGATCAGCATGACTCCGATCACGATAGCTGAATCCGCAATATTAAAGATCGGATAAGTATAGTCTACCTCAGATCCGAACCAATTAAACTGAAAGCGAAACTTTAGAAAATCTACGACTTCCCCAGTGAGCAGACGATCGATGAAATTGCCGATCGCACCGCCTAATATTAAGCCTAAAGAGAATTGAAGCAAGCGGCTTCCTTCCTTTTTCATTTTCTGCATGTACCAAATGATCCCTGCCAGGATGAAAATCGTAATGACAATAAAGAACAAGCGCTGGTCTTGCAAAATGCCGAAAGCTGCGCCGCGGTTTCGGTGCGACGTAATTTGAAAAAAATCACCGATGACCGGAATCGACTGGCCGATCTCCATAAAACGAACGATCACCCATTTGCTGACTTGATCCAATAAAACGATGAGTGCTGCAAGCAAATAATACCACAATCGATCATGACCTCCATTCAAAAACCAATTGCAAAAAGCTTTTCGCCATTCTCATTTTCCTTTGCATGCATTGGCCTTGTTTCTGACTCATTTTAGCACAGCGGCAGGGAGCAAGTCTATAAAACATAAACTGCAGGATTTACCTCGATAAAAAATGCAGGCAGCGCAAAAACTACAAAACGATGCGCTGGCATGCGTTTTTCATTGGGAAAGAAAGGAGAGGGATAAGGATGTGTCCGCTCAACTCACAGCAGCTGCAACAGCTGAAGCGACAATTGCTTAAGGAAAAGAAAGAACTAAACGCGCGGTTCCATGCCAATGAACACCTCGGCTTGGCTGAAAGCCAGCGCGGTCAAACCGGCGAACTGTCCATGTATGACAATCATCCCGCTGATACGGCGACGGAAATTTATGAACGGGGAAAAGATATTGCGCTGAATGAACATGCAGAGCTGCAGCTGCAAGAAATTGATCAAGCGCTGCACCGAATAAAGACCGTTCGATACGGCAAATGCATCACTTGCGGGAAAGAGATCCCTTACGAACGGCTGGAGGCCGTGCCGACAACGCTGTATTGCAAAGCACATGCGCCGGAGCAGCATGTTTCTTTGCGAAGACCTGCAGAAGAGGAATTTTTGCAGCCGCCGTTTGGACGCACAAGCATGGATGATGAAGACAGCGCGGCATTTGACGGGGAAGATGCTTGGCAGATCGTGGAAAGCTGGGGCAACTCAGATTCTCCTGCCATGGCAGAAGAGCCGGACGTCAACGATTACAACGGGCTGTATATCGAAGCATCGGAGCCTGAAGGCTATGTAGAACCGATCGAAAATTTCCTCGCATCAGACTTATACGGCCAGCCTTATGAGCATATCATTCGCAGCAAAGAATACCAGCAATATATGAAGTTGGAAGAAGGAGAAACTGAATTGGCATTTTTGCAAGAAGACGACCCGACGAATTTTTATTAACAATCACGTCGCATTTGCCGCATCCTGTAAATCCATTGGCATCTTTGAACTTATGTTTGCATCATTTTTTTCATCGCATCGCATGGTCTTTCTGCGCCATTCAAATCAACATGAAAAAATGGGGAGCACATTACTCCCCATTTTCTTCAAATACTGATGCCGGCAAAGACTCGACAACGGAAACGCAGCGCGGACACAGATCAGGATATTTTTCGTTCTGGCCCGTCTCAGGCGTAACAATCCAGCAGCGCTCGCACTTCTCTCCCAGCGCTGGGCTGACTTTCACTGCAATGCCTTTTAACTGCATCGCATCTTCGCTTGCTGCAACATCCGGAGCATGAAGATTGGCTTTCGAAACGATCAGCAGCTCATTCAGATCGTCCAGCGTTGACAGCAAACGGTACGTTTCTTCCTCTGGATACAGGTCGACTTGCGCGCCCAATGAATTGCCAAACACTTTGTCCTTTCTCGCTTGCTCCAATGCTTTAAAGATTTCATCGCGAACGTCCATGAATTGATTCCATTTCCGTTCAATTTCTTCGTCATATACTTTAGGATCGGCTTCTGGAAGATCGGTCAACTGCACGCTGATCACTTCGGCGTCCGGCACATGCTTCCACACTTCATCCGCTGTGTGCGGCAATATCGGCGCAATCAGCTTCACAACCGCGTTAAGCGATTCATACAGCACGGTTTGAGCAGCTCTGCGTTCCGGATTGTCCGGCGCCTCCACATAAAGACGGTCTTTCACGATGTCCAGATAAAATGCGCTCATTTCTACGGCGCAGAAATGGTGCACTGCCTGGTATACGATATGAAATTCGTAATTGTCATAAGCTCTGCGCACCCGTTCGATCATGCGATGCAAACGAATGAGCGCAAAGCGATCGAGTTCGTTCATTTGCTCATAAGGCACGGCATGCTGTTTCGGATCGAAGCCGTTCAGATTGCCTAAGAAAAACCGAAGCGTGTTGCGGATTTTGCGGTATACTTCCGTAATTTGTTTCAAAATATTGTCCGAAATGCGCACATCGGAACGATAGTCAACGGAAGAAACCCACAGTCTTAAAATGTCTGCCCCAAGCTGGTTGCACACTTTAGCCGGGTCAACCGTGTTGCCGAGCGATTTCGACATTTTCCGCCCTTCGCCGTCCAAAGTAAATCCATGGCTGAGAATGCCTTTGTACGGAGCTTTTCCTCGCACCGCCGCGGCAGTAATGAGCGATGAATTGAACCAGCCGCGATATTGGTCTGAACCTTCCAAATACAGATCTGCAGGCCACTGCAGCTCCGGCCTGGTTTCCAATACAGCAATGTGCGTGGATCCGGAATCGAACCAAACGTCCATAATGTCTGTTTCCTTGCGGAATTCGCGA
>CALKAN010000266.1 GCA_937983035.1 uncultured Paenibacillaceae bacterium
CGCGTCTCATCGCAGAAGGCGCATTGGATTTAGAAGGTCTGCGCAGAAAGCCGGAAGAAGAAGTGATGGAAACGCTGCTTCCGATTCGCGGGATTGGCCGGTGGACCGTGGAATGTTTGCTGCTGTTCGGCATGGGAAGATCAGACATTCTGCCTGCCGCGGATATCGGATTGCGCAATGCCGTTCGCAAGGCTTACGGAATGGATCAGCAGCCGACCGAGCAAGAAGTTCGCGAGCTCGGCCGGGAGTGGTCCCCATGGCAAACTTACACGACATTGTATTTGTGGGAATCTTTAAAGAAATGAGCGCCTCCTGACGGAGCAGGAATGCATAATTTGTCCTATTTTGAAGCATAATTGGAAAATCAAGCATCAATTGACTACGGAGTGAAGATGAATTAATCTAAACATAGAAAGCAGAAAGCGGGTGAACGTGTATGAATACGTATGAACATGACCCCAACATCGAGAAGTTATACACGGATTTGTTAAAACTGAACTTAAAGAAGCTGACCCCGGAAGAGTCGAGCGAGACGTGGGAAGTTGTCAACATGCTGTACAAAAAAGAGCGCAGCAAACGCTGGCGCATCGCTTTAACGCGAGCAGCCATCGGATTGTCCGCCGCCGCTCTGATCGGTGCTCTTCTTTACAAATCCAAAAACGCCCGGAGTTCATCATAGAAATTCATCATCATGCATCGCCTTTATTGCAAAGGCGTTAAACGAACCTAATATCAACAAACCTCATGCCATAAACAGAAACCGCGTGCCATCGCACGCGGTTTTGTTATGGTTTGATTCTAATTCAGCCCGTTTGAATTCGTTTTATGTTTTCAATCAGATAAGCCCTAAATTTATTCAATGGATCAGCTTCATTTTGCATGTTGATCGGAATAGCCTGCCAGCAGTTCGAATAAAATCAAGTATATAGAAAGGAGGGGATGATCTTGCCAGCCAAGTCATATCCGCATATCAGCTGGTGGATATCAGGAGTTTTGATGCTGCTTTCATGGGGAATCGGCCTTTATTTTTACTCGATCGTTTTCAGCAGAATGGTCATCTATATTGATCGGTACTATTTAGTGCATCCTTTCTGGGGACTGTTAGCCGGCGCTGCGGCCGCTACGCTGTTTACCGTCGGCGCGGTTTTATTTGCCATGCGAACGAACCATTTTCGCAGCCCGAAAGCAAGCGGAACCGCAGCATCCGTTGCGGCTAATTTCATCTGGATCGTCACTCTTTACTTTCAAATTGCCGCCTTTAACTTAAACGAAGGGATCTGCCATTAACCTTTCTGAGATGCTATGCATTCAACTTGCGCATCACTCAGCCAAAGCTTGTT
>CALKAN010000267.1 GCA_937983035.1 uncultured Paenibacillaceae bacterium
AAGAAGTGAATTGGCACCGGCGATGGATGGCATCAGCATAGTGAAATTTGAAAAACAGCGTCTGCCGGCGGCATAGGAAATAAGTTTTTTCGTGCAGGACGATGGTTGCAAGAGACAAGCGGCCAATCTTGGGACTTATGAATTGAACGAACGGATCAATGAATAATCAGCCAAAATTGAAACATAATAATTAGCACTTCCATTAAAGTTTAAAATAAAGGGGGCTGTAAAAAAATGAGGAAGCCGCTGCACATTTTAGGAGTGCTGATGTTAATATTTATGCTTTCGTTAACCGCTGCTTGCGGCGCTGCAAATGACAATGATAATGACAATCAGGGACAGCAAGGCGATGGCGCCGGCGATGGGGGCTTGTCGGGTCAAATTACGTTTTGGACATTGCAATTAAGCCCGGATTTTGATGATTATATCAACGGTTTGATTGACAACTTTAAAAAGCTGCATCCAGGCGTAACCGTCAGGTGGCAAGATATTCCGTTTGATCAAGCTGAACAAAGAATGCTTACGGCTGCTGCCGGCGGCACATTGGCTGATGTCATGAACGTCAATACAGATTACTTGAAAAAATTAGCTGCTCTTGGAGCAGTGGTCAACATGGACGAAGCTGCTGCTGACGTAAAGGATGATTTCTTTGAAGGAATATGGAGCGCCGGTGAACTGAATGGCACCGTATACGCCCTGCCTTGGTATGTTTCGAGCAGCGGGCTTTTATATAACACTGAACTGTTGGAGCGCGCCGGCTTTACTGAACCGCCGAGAACACAAGATGAAGCATGGGAAATGTCCCGCGTGATCAAAGAGAAAACAGGCGCTTATGGCATGACGATCGGGGACTTCCATTTGCTTTTGCCGCAAAACGGTGTTTCTTTAGTGTCTGAAGACGGCACGAAAGCTGCATTTAATACGCCGAAGGCATTAGAATTGCTGAAAAAGTGGAAAGGGTTGTATGATGAAGGGCTGATTCCTGATGAAATTTTGCTTGGTCAAGCTGACTTAGCAGAATGGTATGCCGAAGAAAGGGTGGCGTTCTGGGGAACAGGTCCGCAGCTTTATCGCAGAGTGAGAGACCTTTCTCCGGCAGTTTATGAAAAATCAGACGCGGCTCCGGCCATTTTGGGGGATGCAGGCGTGATTCACGCTTCGATTATGAACATCGCGGTTGCGGAGCAAAGCAAAAATAAAGAAGCGGCGATTGAATTTGCCAAATTCGTCACAAATGCGGAAAATCAATTAGCATTTGCGAAAATTGTTGCGATCATGCCTTCCGTAATCGAAGCAACGAAAGATCCGTTCTTCCAAGAAGGCGCGGACTCCGATGATCCATCAGAAAAAGGAAAGTATTTCTCTGCGCAGCAATTGGAACATGCAGTCAATTTGTTCCCGCCTGTAGAAGAAATCAGCAGGATCCATCAAATCATCAATGATGAATTCAAACGGGTGCTTTTGCAAAATAAAGATCCGCAGCAAGCGTTAAATGACGCCGAAGCTCAAGTGAACAATTTGCTCTAGCATGCATCGATACTTTAAACACAGTTCCATCCGCATTGGATGGAACTGTGTTCTAAAGGAGGGCCGCACGGATGTATAAGGAAAGACATGCTTGGTATTTCTTAACCATACCCGCGATTTTGTTATTAACTTTTAGTTTGATTCCCGCAGCTTGGGCGCTGTTTTTGAGCTTTACGAACTACAATGTGTTTCAGCCGCTGCAATTTGTCGGACTGGAGAACTTTCAACGGGCGTTTACAAATGAACTGTTTGGCAAAGCGATCTTTAACACATTTTATTACTGGATTTTAGTCACTCCAGCGCTTGTTGTGCTGCCCATTTTGCTCGCGGTATTAGTGAATCAGAAAATACCTCTGATCAATTTTTTTCAGCTTACTTATTATTTTCCATTCTTAGTATCCGTCGTCGTAACGGCTTTGCTATGGAAAATGATGTTTCGGCAAGACGGAATTATGAACTATTTCTTGTCGCTTTTCGGAATTGAACCGGTCGGATGGCTGACAAGTTCTTCGACGGCCATGCCCAGCATAGGGTTAATTACGATTTGGCAAGGATTAGGGTACTATATGCTGATTTATTTAGCTGGTTTGCAGGCTATTCCAAAAAGTTTATACGAAGCGGCGGAAATAGACGGGGCTGGGTTTTGGAAAAAACAATTTCATGTCACGTTTCCGATGCTCAGACCGATTATATTTTTTGTCACGATTGTATCGACATTGTCAGCTTTTAAAGAATTTACATTGATGCTGGTCATGACGGACGGCGGGCCATTGTACGCTACGACGACAGTTGTTTACTTGGTTTTCCTAGAAGCGTTTGAATATTTAAACATGGGTTATGCCAGCGCCATTTCGTTCATTTTGTTCGTGATCATTTTGATTATTACACTGATTAATCGCCGCGTTTTTGAACGGGACGATTAAGCAAGGAGTGGTGAGCAAAGATGACAGCACATGCAGCGCAAGTCGAAAAAAGAAAACAGCGAATGGGCAAGCGCACGATCATCAGCCGCATCATTTCGTATATTTTGCTGACAATCGTTGCGTTTATTACGATCATTCCTTTCATTTGGACGCTGTCGACATCGTTTAAGGGACAGAATGAACCCGTCTATTCGTTTCCGCCGAATTTTATCCCGCAAAATTTCACGTTTGAAAATTACATCAGCGTGTGGACCACTTTGCCGATCCCGCTGTATTTATGGAACAGTGTCATCTTGACATTCTTCGGGGTTTTGCTGCCGTTAATTTTTTGCAGTTTGGCTGCATATCCGTTGGCCCGCATGGAGTTTAAAGGAAAAAACTTGATTTTCCTCATTATTGTGGCTACGATGATGATCCCTGGGGAAGTAACGATGATTCCCGTCTATTTAATCATTCAAAAATTAGGATTAATGGAAAGTTTCGCAGGTGTGATTTTGCCTGGCGCAGTCAGCGCTTTTGGCATATTTTTGATGAGACAGGCATTTTTCGCCATCCCCAAAGAAGTAGAAGAGTCTGCCTTTATGGACGGCGCGACCGTATTGCAGTTGTTTTCCATGATCATGCTTCCGATGGTCAGGCCGATGCTCGTTACGCTCGGCATTCTCAGCTTTATCGGTGCGTGGAACAGCTTCCTGTGGCCTTTGCTTATCTTAACAGATCCGAATAAATATCCTTTAACGCTCGGTCTTTATAAACTGCAAGGAACGTTCACTTCAAACACAAGACTTGTCGCAGCAGGCGCGGTGATCGCGTTGGTTCCGATTTTAATTGTGTTCAGCAGCATGCAGAAATACTTTGTGGAAGGAGCGTATTCCAGCGCTGTAAAGGGATAGTCTCAAAAAGGATGCTCGCGACGAATAACCGAGGGTCAATCTGCACGATTTGCGCATATAGTAAACAATATGGGGTTTTGGGCTGACTCAAACTGTATAAGGGGTAAACATCAATGAAAAAAAAGGCGAGGGGTGTCAGAGTTTTGCCTTATATACTCTATATGCTGGGTGTTGCCGCAGGATACTTGGTCAGTTATTTGCAAGGATGAGTGGAAATCAAACCGTCAGCGCATGGGCATCATGCGACCTGGCGGTTTTTCATTTGTTGTCATCGAGGATTTTTTCTGCTATATTAGTTAGGTGCGAGAAATGTGACTCGCTCCTTGCTCCCATTGACGGGGGCCGCTTAAGTCCAAAAGGAGGTGAAATACATGCGCAAATACGAGTTGATGTATATCATTCGCCCTGATCTTGAAGAGGCTCAAGTAGAAGCCTTATCTGAGAAGGTGAAGTCTGCCATTACGGATAACGGCGGAAAGATTCAAAATCATGAAATCATGGGCAAGCGTCGATTAGCGTATGAAATTGAAAAATTCCGTGACGGGATTTATGTGTTGGTTAACTTTTCGGCACCAACAGAATCGATAGATGCTCTAGAGCACGTCATCCGGATCAATGATGAGATCATCAGGCATCTGATCATTCATGATGTAGCAAGCGGCGCGTAAGCAGAGCTCGTCATTAATCCGGGGAGGGTCGTGTGATGTTAAATCGGGTGATATTAATAGGACGCTTGACAAGGGATCCTGAACTTCGATATACGCCGTCAGGGATCGCGGTGGCCCAGTTTACCTTGGCTGTTGATCGTCCTTTTACGAATCAGCAGGGAAACCGGGAAGCCGACTTTATTAACATTGTCGTATGGCGAAAGCAAGCGGAGAATTGCGCGAATTATTTGCGCAAAGGTCGATTAGTTGCTGTCGAAGGCCGCATTCAAACTCGCAATTACGAGAACAATGAAGGACGGCGCGTCTATGTGACTGAAGTCGTTGCGGATAATGTAAGATTTTTGGAATCTGCTTCCGCAGTGAACCGAGAAGAATTCGGCAGTCCAAATTACGACAATCAAAATCACGGCAGCAATAACACAAACCAAGATTTTAACAGCGATTTAGATCCCTTCTCAGATGATGGGAAGCCGGTAGATATTTCTGACGATGATTTGCCATTCTGAACAAGGAAAGGGTGAAATGAAATGACTGAAACTCCAAATACGGAAGAAGTGCAAACGGAAGAGACAAGCACGGAAAGTGCTGAACAAGAACGCCGTCAAGAGCGTCCGGAGCGCAGAGAGCGCAGATTCAACAGCCGCAGAGGAAGAGGCAAAAGAAGAAAAGTTTGCTACTTCACGGTGAACAAAATTGAGTACATCGATTACAAAGATGTTGAATTGCTGAAAAAGTTCATCAGTGAAAGAGGAAAAATTTTGCCGCGCCGCGTGACAGGCACGTCTGCAAAATATCAGCGCATGTTGACCGTTGCTATTAAAAGAGCACGTCAAGTCGCGCTGCTGCCATACACAACGGATTGAATTTGACCTTACAAGAGACAGCTGGACAGTCCAGTCTGTCTTTTGTCATTTTATAAGAAGGAACATCACGGCGATCTTTATAAGGCAGACAGGAATTTGCTTCAGGATTTATGGTATAATAACTCAAATAAGGTTGCAGTGCATTGAGGTGACATGCGTTTTGAAAATGAGGTGGGGAGTTGTTCTTTGGAGCGGGATATACTTGCTTTTGCTGTTCGGTTTGTTTTCACCGCTCGTACTCATTTCAATCTTTGCTTTAATGATCCCGACATTGATTTTATGGCTCAGGCTGAATCAGAGGCAATTTGCTCTGGTTTATTTGGCCGTCATCCTCATAATCAGCATCGTGATGAGCAATCTGGGCTTTTTAATCCTTTTGGCAGCAAGTTTGTTTTATTTAATACCGAGCATCGTGATGGGGAACGCTTATAAGAAAAATTCCTCACCTTTGGCTGCAGTCGCATCAGGCGTGCTGACATTGCTGGCTGAGATGGTGCTCATTATTCTCATTTTGACGATTGCCGGAATTAATATTTTCGAAGAAGCTAAGCAATTTGTATGGGAAAGCTACCAAACAATGTCTGGTCTGTTTATGCAGGAGATTCCGCATCAACTTATTTCCGAGCTGGCTTATGCCGCCTCTTCGATGATTCCGACAACGATGATCGGCTATGCATTGTTTGCGGCAGCCATTACGCATTGGCTGGGAAGATTGCTGCTAAGGCCTCATGTTGAGCTTCCGGCTTTTCCGCCGGTGAGGGAATGGATGCTGCCCAAATCTTTCGTATGGTATTATGCGATTGCATTGCTTATGAACTTTTTCTTCCGATTTGAACAAGGCTCTTTCATTTACCTCGTTCTCGTAAATTTAATTCCGATGCTTGCTTTTGCGTTCGCTGTGCAGGCGATCGCGTTTCTGTTCTACTTGACGCATGTGAAAAAGTGGAACAAAGCGCTTCCTGTCATCGGCATTTTGACATTCCCGGTCATTTCGCCTTATTTAAGCATATTGGGAGTTTTTGATGTGGCCTTTGGACTCCGGAAAGGGTTCGAGAACAAATAACGCGGAGGAGCGAAAGGTTTATGCCCAAATTTTTAGTTCGCAGGTGGCATGGTTTTCACATGATTGCCGCAGCCGTGCTTTCAGCCTTATTCATTCTGATTATTTTTTTCTATGAATGGGTCATCGGCGTGTTGGCATTGATCCCGTTTGGCGGATTAATCTATTATATCGTGAAAGCGGAAAAGGCGTTTCAGCGAGATTTGAAAGAATATATCCTTACCTTGTCACATCGAGTGAAGAAAGCAGGCAGCGGAGCGATTCAACATTTGCCCATCGGAATGGTTTTGTACAATGAAGAGAAGCGAATTGAGTGGCATAACTCGTACATGGCTGCTTTATTAGGCAAGGAATCAGCGGTCGGAGAAGATTTTGAACAACAATTTCCCATGCTTAATCTTGATAAGGCGGAACAGGAGATTCATTATAAGGGCCAGTATTATCGAGTGCTGAACAATTCGGATGAAAGATTAGTCTATTTTACTAATATTACAGCATATAAAAATTTGTTGAACGAATACGAGGCGAGCAAATTAGCGATCGGCATCGTCATGTTGGATAATTTGGATGAAGCGACGCAAGGGTTGAACGATCAAGACAGAAGCATGATGCTGGCTAAAGTCGTCGGCGCGATCACGGAATGGGCTCATGAATACAATTTGTTTCTCCGCCGCACAGACGCAGATAAGTTCATGATTTTGATGCGCCAGCCTGTGCTTCAGAAACTGGAACAATCTCGCTTTGAAATATTGGACGAAGTGCGCGATATGACGATCGAGCACAAATTGCCGTTGACATTGAGCATCGGGGTCGGCGCGGATGCCGATACATTGCACGAACTCGGAGCGCTGGCGCAAACGAGCTTGGATATCGCCCTCGGAAGAGGCGGAGATCAGGCGGCAGTGAAACGGGGAGAGAAGATTACTTTCTACGGCGGCCGAACGAATGCCGTCGAGAAAGGAACCCGAGTAAAAGCGCGGGTGATTTCTCATGCGCTGAAAGAGTTAGTGAAGGAAAGCGACAAAGTGATTGTCATGGGTCATCGCTTTCCAGACATGGATTCGCTCGGCGCTTGCATCGGGATTCTAAAAGCGGCGCAAATGAGCGAGAAGGAAGGATATATCGTGCTGGAGCATGTGAATCCTTCGATTGAGCGCATGATGGAACAAGTGAGGAAAAACGAGAATTTGCATAAATGGTTTGTCACGCCTGAACAAGCTTTGGAAATTGTCACTTCGCGCACGCTCGCCGTCGTTGTGGACACGCATAAAAAATCGCTCGTAGCGGAGCCGAAGCTGCTGCATCATGTGGAACGCATATTTGTGCTGGATCACCATCGCAGAGGCGAAGAATTTATCGATGACGCAACGTTGGTTTACATTGAACCGTATGCTTCTTCTGCATGTGAACTCGTCACCGAACTGCTTCAATATTATCAGGAACGAGTGACGATGAGCGCATTTGAAGCGACAGCCGGGTTGGCCGGGCTCGTTGTCGACACGAAAAATTTTGCGCTCAGGACGGGCGCCCGCACATTCGAGGCCGCTTCTTATTTGCGCAGACACGGCGCCGATACTTCTTTAATTCAGCGCTGGCTGAAAGAAGATTTGCATACGTTTATTCAGCGGGCAGAAATGATCCGCAATGCAGAAATATTATATAATCATATTGCCATATGCGTTACGGAGCCGGGAAAAAGCTATTCGCAGCTCATGATCGCGCGCGCAGCCGATACGCTGCTGAACATGACCGATATTAAGGCTTCCTTTGTGATCAGTGAGCGCGAAGACGGGCTCGTTGGCATCAGTGCACGCTCGATGGGAGATGTCAACGTACAGTTGATCATGGAGCGCATGGGCGGAGGCGGACATTTGTCCAATGCAGCCGTTCAATTGGACTGCTCGCTGGAGGAAGCTGAGGCACAGTTAAAGCAAACGATTGAACAATATCATGAGGAAGAGGGGTTGTTCGAATGAAAGTCATTTTCTTGCAAGATGTCAAAGGAAAAGGCAAAAAAGGCGAAGTGAAAGACGTTGCAGAAGGTTATGCCCGCAATTTTCTTATTCCAAGAGGATTGGCTGAGCCGGCGACGCCGAGCAACATGAAGAAGCTGGAGCAGCAAAAAAAGGCCGTACAGAAGAAGGAAGAACAAGAAAAAGCCGAGGCACAGCAACTGAAAGAAAAGATGGAAGCTTTAAAGCTGACGATTCAGGCTAAAGCCGGCGAAGGCGGCAAGCTGTTCGGTTCGATTACGAGCAAGCAAATCGCGGAAGAGTTGAAGAAACATCATAAAATTGAAATTGACCGTCGAAAAATGCAGTTGGATGAGCCGATTCGCACGCTGGGCGTGACAGAAGTGCCGATCAAGCTTCATCCTGATGTTCAAGCCGTGTTGAGAGTGCAAGTGATTGAGCAAGGTTAACAAGGCTTAGAGCAGGCCTGCCAGTCAAGAAACAGCTTGAGAATATAAAGACGGGGGAGCTTTACATGAACGGGGAAACGTTTTTTGACCGGGTTCCGCCGCAAAATATCGAGGCAGAGCAGGCGGTGCTCGGAGCGATTTTGTTGGAGAATGAAGCGCTTTTCACCGCTTTGGAGATCATTAAGGCAGATGATTTCTATAAGCAGTCGCACCAAAAGATTTTTGCAGCGATGGTAGAGCTGGCGGAAGAACAAGAGCCGATTGATCTAGTCACAGTGACGGCAAAACTGAGCGATCAGCAGGAGCTTGAACAAGTCGGCGGGGTCCGGTATTTGACAGAACTCGCCAATGCGGTTCCGACCGCTGCCAATGTGGACTACTATGCGGGAATCGTAGAGGAAAAAGCGCTGCTTCGGCGATTAATTCGAACAGCTACGGAGATTGTGCAGAATGGATACAGCGGCGCTGAAGACGTAAAGCAGCTGTTAAGCGATGCTGAACAGCGGATTATGGAGATTTCAAACCGCAAAAACAGTTCAGGGTTTGTTGCCATTAAGGACGTGCTTATGGAAGTATTCGAGCGCGTAGAATTTCTGTTTAACAACCGTGACGGCGAAACCGGCATCGCTTCCGGCTTCACGGATTTGGACCGCATGACGAGCGGATTTCAGCGCAGCGATCTCATTATCGTTGCGGCGCGTCCGTCTGTAGGGAAAACGGCGTTTGCTTTGAATATTGCGCAAAATGTCGGCGTGCGCACGGGAGAGACGGTGGCGATCTTCAGTTTGGAGATGGGAGCGGCGCAGCTGGTGCAGCGCATGCTGTGCGCTGAATCGAATGTGGATGCCAACAAGCTGCGGACAGGAGAGCTGGAACCGGAAGATTGGGAAAAACTGACGATGGCGATCGGCACGTTGTCCGAAGCGAAAATTTTTATTGATGATTCGCCAACGCTCACGGTAATGGATATACGTTCGAAATGCCGAAGATTGAAGCAAGAGCACGGCTTAGGCATGGTTGTGATCGATTATTTGCAATTGATTCAAGGGCGGGGCAGAAGCGGGGAAAACAGGCAGCAAGAAGTTTCCGAAATTTCCCGCACGCTCAAAGCGATCGCCAGGGAACTGGATGTGCCGGTCATCGCCTTGTCCCAGCTCAGCCGCAGCGTAGAACAGCGTCAAGATAAGCGCCCGATGATGTCAGATTTAAGAGAGTCGGGTTCGATCGAGCAAGATGCGGACATCGTCGCTTTCTTATACCGGGACGATTATTATGACCAAGAATCGGAAAAGAAAAATATCATCGAGATTATCATTGCAAAGCAGCGGAATGGTCCGGTCGGCACCGTGGAGCTGGTGTTTTTAAAAAATTACAACAAGTTTGTGAACTTGGACCGTGCCCATGCATCCATGATTGATTCGATGCCGCCGGCAGGATAAATGGAATAAGGAGATCTTGCGGCAAAAGCAGCATGCGAAACCTGTTTCATTCAGAAACAGGTTTTTTTGTCATTTTAAGAGTTAAAGTTTTCCTGTTTCGTCAATACTGTTACTAAACAGCAAAAGTTTCAGCAGGCGAAAAGGAGAGACAGAAAGCATGAAATGGATGACATGGCTGGCAAAAACGTGCGTAAAAGTGACCGTCATTTGTTTTTTATGTACTTTTGTGACGTTTTCTTTGGCGCAAATGTACATGACTCAATTGTTCGGTTCTGTGCTGCCGCAGTTTTCGGCGGGACAACCGATCGGATTTGTTGATTTTTTGTCACATGTAGCATCACCATCGAATATAAATAGAGAACACTCGAATCATACGAGCCCGGTTGCAAGCAATGAGAGAGTTGCGGATATTCGCAAAGATGCTGCTCTAGAAAGCGAAACGAGCGGGATGGACGAAGTGCAAGCAGATCAAAATGCTGGAGAAGATGCATGGCATGCAGAACTGGATAACGGGCATGCAGCTGTGGGAAACTCTGAAACCGAGGAGGAGTCGCAAGAAAATGCTTTTGAAGGCGCGATTCCTGTTTGGGGCAGTCAAAGTTTGTCCATTTCTGCGGAAGATATTATTCGAGTAAAAGAGCAATTGTCGGATGAAGAAAAAATGGAGATTTTCTCCATCATTGCAGCGAAGATCCCTTTTGAAGAAATTCAAACGTTGTCGGCATTGTTGGAAAATGGCTTGTCAGCCAGTGAAATCGAACAAGCAGATCAACTGATTCGACAATATTTGGACGAGGAAGATTATGCGTATTTTTTGGACATCTTTTTCAATCGATAATAAGAGAAAAACATCGAACTGGACAAATATTTTTTGACAATTTTGAAGCGATTACAATTTAAGGATTGATCTGACAACGGCATCTGTGGTAAAGTATTTTTGTGTAGATTCTTTTTCATCCTATGCTAGACGCTAAAAATACTTGACGCAGAAAAAACTTGAGAGGAAGTCTATCATGTCAGATTTTTGGGGAAAACGTTGGTCTGTGACCGTATGGAATAAAGCGAAAGCTTTATTTAACCGCGCGGAACAACAGCCTGCGGAAACCGAACCTGCGCCGTCATTGAGGCAGCGCAGCATGAATTGGGTGAGACAGAAACGCAAACCGATTTTAGGCGCGTTTACTGCAGCCAGCGTGCTTGGCGTGATCACAGCGATATCGATTACTGGACATATATATGTTAAAAATAATACGAATGAGATTTTGCATGTGTATGTTGGCGGTCAGCCTGTCGGCACCGTCTCTGATCCTTTCATGATAGAAGACTTGATCAGCGAGAAAGAAGAATTGATCGAAAAGTTGTATCCGAATATTCATATGGAGCTTCAATATGAACCGATCACTTATGAAAGTGAACGGGGATTTAAATTAGAAAGCAATGATGAAGAGACATTGAAAGAGATTGCCAGTCTCTTAACGACGAAAACGATCGGCACCGAAATTTGGATCGACGGCGAAATGGTCGGCATCGTCAAAGATGAGGAAGAAGCCGAAAAGTTGCTGGAGCAATACAAACAGAAATACATTCCGAAAAATAACAAGGGCAAAGTTCGAGTATTGTCTGCCTCACAAGAAGACGAAAGCCAGGCAAATGAGCAGACGGAATTGGAAAAAGTCGAATTTGTCGAACAAGTTGAACTGAGGACGACAGAGACAAGCCCTGAAGAAATATCAACAAGTGCAGAAATTATACATAAATTAGAAATTGGAGATACCGTGCCTTTTCAATATACCGTGCAGCAAGGGGATTGCATTTCTTGCATCGCGGCAAAATTTGATTTAACGACCGATTTTATTTATCAAAACAATCCTGATTTGAAGGGCGATTTTATTCGAGTCGGCGATCAACTGGATTTAACGGTAGAAAAGCCTGCCTTATCGGTCAAAACAGTAGAGACATCCAAAGTCGAAGAGGACATTCCATTTTCTGTAATTTATGAAGACGATCCTGAGATGAGAAAAGGATTGCAGAAAGTTTTGGCTGAGGGCAAGAAGGGCAAGAAAAGGGTAGAATACCAGATTACGAAGATCAACGGCTTGGAGGTCGGAAGGGAAGCGGTTTCAGAACAAGTGATTGAACCGTCCCAGCCGAAAGTAGTCAAACGCGGCACGAAAGTGATTGCAGGCGTAGGCACAGGCTCCTTCCGCTGGCCGGTATCCAATCCTCGCGTCACGAGCAGCTACGGCCCTCGCTGGGGGACGACGCATCGCGGCACGGACATGGTTTCGAAGAATCGAACGATCATGGCCGCGGACAGCGGCACAGTCACCTTTGCAGGGTGGAAAAATGGATACGGCAATACGATCATTATTGATCATAAAAACGGCTATGAAACGTTATACGGTCATTTAAGCAAGATCAGCGTGTCCAAAGGAACAAAAGTAGAAAAAGGCGATGCAATTGGAACGATGGGCAATACCGGAAACTCGCACGGCGTTCATCTTCATTTTGAAATTATAAAAAACGGCAAACATCAAGATCCGGAAAAATACTTATGAATATTCGCCAAGAGACAGAAATTCTTGATCAAGGATTTCTGTCTCTTTATTTTTCTTTGTGTTAAGATAATAGAATAGAGACAGTGTGTGCAGTTCGCAGAGAATAGACATCACATATGAAATAAGAATAAGTCAGGCGGTGAGAACATGATAGCCAAAATTCTTGTTGTCGATGACGAAAAACCGATTGCTGATATTCTCAAATTTAATTTGGAGAAAGAAAATTATGAGGTGATTTGCGCTTTCGATGGCGAAGAAGCCGTGCGTTTGGCTTTTTCCGAGCAGCCTGATTTAATCTTGCTTGATTTGATGCTTCCGAAGAAGGACGGCATGGACGTGTGTAAAGAAATTCGGACGCAGCTGAACACGCCGATCATTATGCTGACAGCGAAAGATACGGAATTGGACAAAGTGCTTGGACTGGAAATGGGCGCTGATGATTATGTGACTAAACCGTTCAGCACGAGAGAAATTTTGGCAAGAGTGAAGGCTCATTTGAGAAGAGTGGCGAAAGCCAGCCAACAACAGATGCAACAGCAAGGCATACGATTCATGAATTTGCTGATCGATCCGGACATGTACATGGTATACAAAGACGGGAAAGCACTGGACCTGACTCATCGAGAATTTGAACTGATATATTATATGGTCAAAAACAACGGGAAAGTGATGACGCGAGAGCATCTGCTGCAAGCTGTGTGGGGATTTGAATATTTGGGAGATGTGCGAACTGTTGACGTGACGATCCGGCGTTTAAGAGAAAAGATCGAAGACGACCCAAGCAATCCGAAATATATTATTACAAGGAGAGGATTGGGTTATATGACGTGCAACCCGAACACGGGAGGACTGTAGTCAATGAAGGGCATCCGTTTCTTTCATACGATTCAAGTCAAATTAATCATTATCTATGTCCTGTTGATTCTGGTTGCCATGCAGCTGATTGGGATTTATTTTATTAAAACGATGGAAGAGTCTTTCATCGACAATTTTGATGCTTCGTTAAACAAGCAGTTGAATTTATTGGCTGAGTATGTAAAGCCTTACTTGGGCGGAAACGCTTCGAATATGCAAGCGGAAGAGTATACGGTCGACAATTTGCACGACGTGGTCGATAATTTTAATAAAATCAGCGGCGCGGAAATTCAAGTCATCGACGCGAATGCGGTCGTGCTGAGCTCTTCGGCATCGACGCTGCCTCAAAATGATCAGAAAGAATATAAGAATACTCAAACGGAAATTACTCAAGCGCTGCAAGGGTACCGGGAGATCAAATGGGATGCGGTGGACGGATTCGGAGTTCGAAAACGCGCCATGGCTACCCCTGTGATGGACGGTGGCAAAGTCATCGGCGCCGTTTATCTCGTGGCATCGCTGGAAGAAGTGTTCGCGACGATTGACCGGATCAAGCAAATTTTTATTGTCGGAACGCTGATCGCGCTGGCATTGACGGCGGTGCTGGGCGTGATCTTGTCTGGAACGATTACTTCGCCGATTAAAGATATTACGTTGAAGGCAACAGCGATGGCCGAAGGAAACTTTAACCAGAAAGTAAAAGTGTCCAGCCAAGATGAGATCGGCCAGTTGGGATTTGCTTTTAACTATATGACGAATCGGTGGAAAGAAGCACTGTCCGCGAAGGAAGAAGAGAAAGAGAATCTCGCTTCCGTCTTTTCGAACATGAGCGACGGAGGGGGCGCGGCGGACAATGACGGCGAAATTATTGTCATTAATCGCAGGGCAGGCGAAATTTTGCGAAAAAAAGCAAACACCGAAAATGAGCAAGACAATATTACCGATTTGCTGGAAATGCCGCTGCAAAAAATTCGAGAATATGCACAAGGGTCTCAAAACACAGCCTTGCTGGACTACTATGCCGATGATGAGTCCGAGCCGATTAAAGTGAGAGCTTCTTTCACGCCCATTCATCGCCGCGACAAGGGAGTCATTGGCACGATTGTCGTGCTTCAGGACGTGACGGAACAGGAAAAATTAGAACAGCTCCGGAGAGAATTCGTCGCTAACGTATCTCATGAGCTGCGAACTCCGCTGACGACGATCAACAGTTACTTAGAAGCATTGGATGATGGTGCGCTGGAAGAGCCGCAGCTTGCGAAACGGTTTATCAGCGTCATCCGGAATGAAACAGAGCGCATGATCCGTTTAGTGACCGATTTGCTGCATTTGTCCCGATTCGACAATAAGCAAGCGGTCATTAAGAAAGAACCGACAGTCATCGTTGAAATGTTGGAGGAAGTCGCGGATCGGTTTTCTTTTCAATTGCAGCAGCGCAAAATCAGCATTGAACTTGATGTGGAAAAGGGCGTGCATATGGCTCTGTTAGATCCTGATCAAATCGATCAAGTGCTGGATAATTTAGTTTCGAACGGGATTAAGTACACGCCTGCAGGTGGAAAGATTCGCATTTCGGCAGGGCTCAGCGATCGTGATTGGATAAAAATCACGGTTGAAGATTCAGGAGTCGGCATTCCCGAAAAAGATCAGGAGCGGATCTTTGAACGATTTTTTCGAGTCGATAAGGCACGCTCGCGAGACATGGGCGGGACAGGGCTCGGTCTTTCTATTGCCCGGGAAATAGTGAAGGCGCATGGCGGCTATATCACCCTTGAATCGAAAGTGAATGTCGGAACTCGCGTTACCTTTACGGTGCCGCGCTGGGTGCCGGAGGCGAAAGGAAGTCGGGCGATATGATGGAGAAGTTGAAGACGATCGTATTGACGCTGTTAGTTGCGCTCAGTTTAATCCAAACGTATATGCTTGTTTACAATCAACCGGACTTCTATCCCGTAACGCAAGAAGAATATTTGGAGACAGAACTGATCGGCACGCAGCAATCGGCAGACAATCTCATATTTCCGAAAGATATTTTGCTTCATATGGGCGATGGAACGCATCGTCTGCTTTATCCGAAACTTCCTTATTATGAACGTATTTTTGAGAGAATTCAGCAGCGCGTGTTTGAAGGCATTGAAGTGGTGCCGACAGGCGCATTGCCCAGATCGGACTGGCGCGTGAATAAACTGGGCATTGAACTGCGATTTAGTGATTCGATTCCGATGCCGCTTCTGCAGCACGTATTGCAGCTTCCGGCAGAAGCGGCAGATGACGATGTGCGCATTGAGCGGATATGGATCACGTTGACGGATGAACCGAATGAAGTCAGGACGTTTCTTTACACGGATCAGCCGACGCTGATTTATGAAGCTGCACGAGCAGATTTGAAATCAGAAGACATCGAGCAGTTTGTGATGTACCATGGTCTGTTTACATCCTACGAACGCTGGCATGGGCAAGTGTATTTGCCGAAAAGGGATTTGGTATATGCCGAACTTCAAGTCCCGTATTTTCAATTTACCCCGGATCAGCTGCAGCAGAGTCTCTTTGTCGATCCCGGCAACAGTCATAAAATTTTGGAGAGAGACGGCACTGAAATTTACACGGATGGCAGAAGAGGGCTGCAGATTCATCAGCGAAACCGATGGATGAGTTATACGGACCCTGTGCCCGGCAATCGCTATTTGAATCAGATGGAAGATTTGTTCGCAGCGGTGCGATTTATCAATCAACACGGCGGGTGGAATGGTGCCTACGCCTTGGAAGGGCTGCCGGATGATGAACAAATGATGTTTTCTTTCCGGGCCTACATGCAATCTGCCAGAAATTATGCGGCGCTTCCTCTGCTGTCACAACGAAACGCGCCGTTTGGCTATATTCAAGTTCAACTGCAAAACGGCATTATTACGCATTATGAGCGGTCGCTGCTCAATCTTGAGATCGACCATGCCCAGCCGGTCCGGTTAGTTTCGCTGATCGGGGGAGAGCACTTGAAAGAAGCGCTGTTGTCGCATTATTCCAGATACAGCATTGCCGACGTATACCCTGCTTACAGGCCGCAGCTTCTCGACGGAACGATGGTGCTTACGCCGGTATGGGCGGTTCAGCTTACGGACGGCTCGACAGAAATTTTGCCTGATTCAGTGCGGCAGAGCGCGGAATAAAAAGGTGGGAGACGCATGGAATGGGGAAAGGCGAAGACCATTTTAATCTTTACGTTTTTGCTCTTGAATGTGCTGCTTGGATTGCAATTGTGGAATCACAAAATCCAATTGGCCGGGAATTATTTTGACAACCGAGCGATGGCGCAAGAAACGGAACAAATATTGCGGAATCGAAACATTGCAGTCTTGCAGGAAATTCCGAAAGAGACTCCCCAGTTGTCTGAAATTACAGTGAAATACCACCCTGAATATCATCAAGATCAGCGGGTGTTTTTGTCTGAACCGATGCCGGTTGAAGAAGTTTTGTATACGAAATCGATTCGAGAACCGCTTGCCAGCGTGATCGCTAACAGCGAAGAATATGCGTTTGATCCGGTGAACAGCGAAAACGGGATATACCGGTACAACCAGCTGCATGAAGGTTTTCCGTTGTTTGACGTTTCATTAACGTTCTACAGTCATAACGGCCATGTGACAGCCTTCAAGCAGCAATATGTTGATATCGTGCATTCCGGGGAAACCGAAAATCAGCGCGTGCTGTCCGCTTATATGGCTGTTCGCCATTTGGCAGAAAACGTGCTGAGTCCCGGGGCGGTAATCGAAGATGTGAGACTCGGTTATCACGGCACAATTTATAACACGGATTCGATTCTTTTGTTCCCGAAGTGGCGCATATCTATACAAGACGGGAACTTATATTACATTCATGCCGTTAACGGCGCTTTAGAGGAGGTAGAACGGACGTCGTCATGAGCATACGGTTTACAATATTAGCAAGCGGTTCTACTGGCAATGCCATGGTCGTTGACAGCGGCGAAGCGCGGCTTCTCGTTGACGCCGGATTCAGCGGGCGCAAGCTGGAGCAGCTGCTGCAACAGCGCGGATTAAGCTGCGAACAATTGGACGGTCTGCTCATTACGCATGAACATGCAGATCATGTGAAAGGAGCGGGCGTGCTCGCCCGCAAGCACGGACTGCAAATTTATGCAAATGAGAAAACGTGGCAGGCGATGGAAAAGCAGATCGGCGAAGTGAAAGAAGAACAAAGAAAATACATTGTTACGGGCGAAAAACTCGATTTCGGCAGCATGACTGTAGATACGTTTCCTTTATCGCATGACGCTGCCGATCCGATCGGATATAGTTTCTATGACGGGGATTGCAAAGTGAGCATCGTGACCGATACCGGGTACGTGAGCCCGGCAATTAAAGAGAAAATTCGCGAATCGGATGTGATCATCCTGGAAGCGAACCATGACATCGATATGCTGCGCGCCGGGCATTACCCGTGGAATGTGAAGCGGCGCATTTTAAGCGATGTAGGGCATCTGTCCAATCATGATGCGGGCGAAGTGCTGTTTGATCTGATTCATGAGCGGACGCAGCGGGTTTATTTGGCGCATCTAAGCCGAGATCATAATTTGCAAGAGCTGGCGAGTTTGACTGTTCAGCAAGTCGTGGAAGAAATGGGCATTTCGCTGCAAGAGCGGAACATTCGACTGATGAATACTTACTATGACAGGCCGACCGAATGGGATCATGCCGGCCGCAAAGAAGTTCCTGTGTAATGTTGTCTGCAGCATCATCTGATAGCACAGAAGGGAGACAAGACCGATGTTTCGTGATCGTTTCTATTCGACCCGCCCTCCGCGGTCCTATCGCAGATATGGGAGCCGTGGAAACAGCGGGCTGATTCTCTTCATGGCCATTGTCATTTTGATATTGATTTTATTGCTAGGTATGATGCTGTGGCTGAACATCACTGGACATAAGAACGACTATGCTTTGCAGCATGAGGCGGTTACGGTTGAGGCGCCGCTTGAACAAGATCAGACTGCTTTGGAACAGCAGCGGGATGCATTCAATCAAAAAATCGTGAACGCAGCAGAACGGGCCAGTCAAGCGGTCGTCAGCGTGATTCGCTACAGGAATGACGAGAATGGCAAACGACGGCAAGCCGGAATCGGCTCAGGCGTGATCGTGGAAAATGAACGCGGCAAAGTGCGCGTAGCAACGAATTATCATGTGATAGACGGCGGAGATTCGTTTGAAGTCGTGCTGTATGATGAAACCGTGAAGCAAGCGAAAGTGATCGGCAAAGATTTGCTCAGCGATTTGGCCGTATTGGAAATGGATGAAGAAGGAGTGCACCATTATGCGGTGTTCGGCGATTCGGACAAACTGAAAGTGGGCGACGCGGTGCTGGCGATCGGCAATCCGCTCGGGCTGGGATTTTCCCATACGACGACGTTTGGCGTCATCAGTTCGATTAATCGCTCGATTCCGATTTCGCTTGGCAACAACGGGTTTTATGATTGGGAAATGAGAGTGATCCAGACGGATGCAGCGATTAACCGCGGCAACAGCGGCGGGGCGCTGGTGAACTTGGAAGGCGAAGTGATCGGGATCAACAATATGAAAGTCGCCAATTTTGGCGTGGAGGGGCTCGGCTTTGCGATTCCTTCCAATACTGCAGTGCCGGTGATCCGCAGTTTGATTGAACACGGGAAGGTGAAGCGGCCGTTCATGGGTGTGGCCACGCTCGATTATGACTATATCACCGATGACACGGAGGTTGATCTTCCGCGGGGAATCGAACAGGGGCTGCTGATCATGTCGGTGTCAGGACCGGCGGCAGAGGCCGGCTTGCAAAAGGATGACTTTATCGTGGCGCTGGATGATCAAGAGATTGCCACAACGATTGAGCTGAGAAAATATTTGTATGAGCAGAAGGAAATTGGAGAACAATTGAAAGTGACGTATTACCGGGATCGGAAAAAGCAGACGATTGTGCTGACGCTCGGCGAAAGCGAGTAAACCGGCTGACGGAAACGATCGCGTCTGCTGAGTAATGGATGCAAAAGTGAAGGAGCAGAGAGCGGAACGATGCAGATCGAATTGATTGCGGTAGGGAAAGTGAAAGAAAAATATTTGACGGCAGGGATCGAGGAGTACGGCAAACGGTTAAAGCCTTATGCGAAATGGACGATTCGGGAAGTTGCAGATGAGAAGGCGCCGGAGTCAATGAGCGAAGCTGAGATGAATCAAGTGAAAGAGAAAGAGGGCGGTCGTTTGCTCAGTCTCATTCGACCTGATGCTCATGTGATCGCCTTGGATCGGCTGGGAGAAATGTGGTCTTCTGAACAGCTGTCGTCCCATATTGCTGAGCAAATGACGTACGGCAGCAGCCAGATCGCCTTTGTCATCGGAGGCAGCTTGGGCTTGTCAGACGCAGTGCTGAAGCGGGCCAATGCCCGCTTATCTTTCGGCAACATGACGTATCCGCATCAGTTGATGCGGCTGATTGTGATCGAACAAGTATACCGCGCGTTTAAGATTATGCGGGGAGAACCGTATCATAAGTAGTGGCAAAAATTGTTGAAGATAAGATGGAATTTTATTGTCGGAAGCGGGTATTGGCTGTGGAT
>CALKAN010000268.1 GCA_937983035.1 uncultured Paenibacillaceae bacterium
GACGTCTACAATTCTAGCCATAAAAAACGGGATGATCTTCTGCTCAATGCGAGGATCCGGCAATGCAAAAGCAAGAGAATCATTTGCCGGCGCAATCAACGTCACTTTTTCTGCCATCGAATCGTGGTTCGAAATGAATGTCCATAAAGCGCGCCTTGCCTGTTCATTTAAATATACGATTTCTTTAATGTCCATCCGCCGATTTTTCATTTCATACAACATATAGCCGTCCGGTTTGCTTGCTGCGTTAAAGTGAACGGCAGCCGTCCCTGATGTGCGCTGCAGCAGCCGCATCTTCCACCATTTTTCATCTCGAACGAGCATGCCGTTGTATTGTTTCGCATAAGGGTCGTATACTTTTTGCAGAACTTGCCAGTGATGAATCGGCTCGGGATACCGCACGATCTTTCCATCATCATCTGACCTTTGAGGCAGCTGATCGGTCCTGATTTCATATTGTTTGCGCTCGACAAACATTTCCCAGCCGTATTTGCGGTAAAAAGCATATGAAAAAGGGTGCAGCAGCGAGACGCTCATTCCTCGATCCCGCATTTCGATCAATGCGCGCTGCATTAGTTTCCCGACCAAGCCATGCCGCCGATACTCCGGCCATGTCGCTACGCTGGCCACTCCTCCCATGGAGAAAGCTTGTCCATGAACATAAATCTGCAAAGGTTTGATATGCAGTTTCGCTGCCAGCTTGCCGTCCACAAAACAACCCATCACCTCATCCGGATACAGCGCTTTTTTCCTCATCTCCCGAAGTTCATCCGTTAATTCATATTGAAATGCATAAGCGGACAGTTCCATCGATTCATCCATTTCATGTGCATGCAATGTCCGAATTTCTGCCACGAGCAATGACTCCTTTATTCATATCTTTTATGTATGTGCCATTTATGTACGTGTTTAAACGATGCGCGCATTCTCGCTTCTGATGCATCGATTCATTCGTTATTTTATCATATCAGCTTTTTCAGCATCACGCACTATCTCAACAAAAAAAGAAAAACCTACAAACAAATTTGTAGGTCTCAATTAGAGATCTATATATAAAAAAGGGGGTCAATGATTATTATAGTCAGCATTTGTGAACGATTGGTAATGAATAGATTACAATCATATTACAAATTTGAAACACGGCTGAACCATTTGTCCAATGCGTCCAACTTCTTGACAGTATATTCTTGAAATCTTTCATTGTAAGCCTTCGGCTCCTTCGGATTGGCCAAGCGCTCAATTTTGCCTGTCTCCGGATCCACCAGTTTGCTGGCCGCTCCGCATCCGATGCCGATAATCGTTTGCATTTCTTCCATAATCATAATGTTATACAAACTCTCTTTGCCGGCCTGAGCGTAGCCGACATTTTCTAAATTGCCTAAAATGTTTTTCTGCCGATACAAATAATAAGGTTCATATCGATGATGCGCTGTCCACTCCTCTGCCATCTTCATCATCGATAAAATTTCTTCACGGCCGGCAACCGGATATTTCTGCTTGTTTTGCGTCATTTCGGAAGCTCTTTTAAAAGAGAGCGTGTGCACGGTCAACGATTCCGGCATCAGTTTGCTCGTTTGCTCCAGCGTATGGCTGAATTGTTTGACCCCTTCTCCGGGCAGTCCAATAATCAAATCCATATTGATGTTGTTCATGCCCATTTGACGCGCCAGCCAAAATTTTTCGATCGTTTCCTCCACCGTATGATGGCGTCCGATCGCTTTCAACGTTTCTTGCGTATACGTTTGCGGATTAATGCTGATGCGATCAATGCCCCACTTTTTCAATACTTCCAGTTTTTCTTTCGTAATCGTATCCGGACGGCCGGCTTCCACCGTGATTTCCCGCACGCGTTCCATCGGGATGCTCTCATTCATCACATGGTACAGCCGATCCATTTCCTCAGCGGTGATGCTCGTCGGCGTCCCGCCGCCAAAATAAATCGTCGTGACATCAATGCCGCGCTCTTTCAGCCATTTTCCCGTTTGCTGCATTTCATAGTGCAAGCCGAACAAGAAAGTGTCGACGTCCCCTTGGCGGCTCGCTTTGATCGCATATGCCGGAAACGTGCAATAGGCGCATTTTGTCGGACAATAAGGGATGCCGATATACAGGCTGACTTCATTTCCTAAACGATAAAGATCAGGAATCGCATTGAGCTGGGTTTGCACGATGCGGCTCATCATGTCAATCTTGTGCGGTTTGACCAAATATTGCTGCTCAATCGTCCGCCGCGCTTCTTCAGGAGGCTTGCTGTCCTTTGCTTGCTGATGCATCAGCTTGGTTGGGCGCACCCCGGTCAGCACGCCCCAAGGCTGACTGATTCCTGAATATTCTTCCAAAGCTTTCAA
>CALKAN010000269.1 GCA_937983035.1 uncultured Paenibacillaceae bacterium
AATCTGCTGCTTTTCAGTCTCTAAGTGTTTTGCGTGTTTCGCCGATCATTTGATTGAATCGATATCGCAGACAGTGATCATTGGGATTTAAAAATTTCTCTTTACTGAGCAATGGGGAGATTGGTCAAATAAACAACACAACGCAACCAACCTTTTGATGTCGCGCTTCACTTGATAGATTTGTTTTAATAATGAACTGCCATTACTTCATTGGCATCTTTATTCGCTGCAGTATCATACTTGCGGCCATGATCCCCAATGCTCAGTGATTCCCCTCTATGTCATGCGTGTGTGTTAAGCATAAAAAAAGACCGACAATGATCGGTCTCCCAGGCAGATGTATCAGTAATCTTTAATTTTTCAGTTCAGCAATTTTCTGATTTGCTTCTTCAGCCGCTTCTCGCAATGCTGTATTGACGTCAATTTCACCGGATGCAACTCGTTCGAATGCCTTTTGCAAATAAGAAGCTGCGGTTCTCGTTTCTAAACTGCGGGTAATCGGCGCTGCCATATTGACAGGAATGAGATTCTTTGTATTTTTATCCTCCATTCCCGGCACTTCTGTTGCGAACTGTTCTTGAATTGCTGTGCTGCGAAGCGGACTGCCGCTTCCGCCTTTGGCTTTTTCCAATTGTGTTTCCTCAGACAACAATTCCATTAAGGCGACGAAAGCTTCGTCTTTTTGTTTGCTGTTCACAGACAGCACATATAAAGAAACTGAAGGCTGCGAGCCGACACCGGGAAAATCAGCGAACGAAGGCAACTGTACGATATCAAAATTTACCCCAGAATTTAAATGTTGCGTGTACTGTCCATTAATATCCAAATACATCGCCATTCGCTTCTCTTTTTGAAACATGTCAGCATCTTTCGGGAGAACGCCGTCTTTGGCATAACCAGGCAGCTGATAGAACCGGGTGAAATGATCAAAAAATTTTCTCCAGCCGTCATTTTCGAATGCTGCTTTTTTCGTATCAGGATCAACCAGTTCCAGCGACAACTGATTTTGCAACAAAAAGTGCTGATTCCTCGCCCCGCCCAAACCGTAATACTGTACGCCATCTTCGAACCGGGTCAGCAGTTTAGCCGCTTCATATGTTTCATCCCAAGTCATCCCATTCTCCGGATAAGGGACGCCGAATTTGTCAAACAGATCCTTGTTATAAAACATGACGAATGCATTTACTCGATATGGCAGGGCTGTCAGCTTGCCTCCGGACACATTTCGAATCAAGTCTAATGCCGTCGGTTCGAACACACTTAAATCAAAGTTATGTTTCTCTGCCAGCTCAGTCAAATCTAATGCCACTTCAAGATCAATCAATTGATATAACGTCGCATCACCAATAATGATAATATCCATGTCTTCTTTGATTGCAATTCTCTCGGCCAACGGAGTGTCTCTATTCGGTTTCAAATGAAACGTCACATTCGGATATTTTTTCACAATAAAATCCCCGTGCAGCCTCATAAATTCACTGTCGCTTGCAGCCGTGCTTCCTGCAAAAATCAATTCAACTGCTCGATCTCCAATCACGGGAGGCTGTTCTGCCGGAGCCGGAGGAGCGGCATGATTGGCTGAATCCGAAGTTTGTGCGCTTGGTTGACTCTCCGTTTGCGAATCAATTTGAATAGAGGCATCCTGTTCTGTTCCACATGCTGCCATCATGACAACCAAAGCTGCAGCTAGAACAGCAAACCAATTATTTTTACGTAACATCGATCTTGCCTCCTTTAACGCATCGTGTCATCCGTTACTCATGCTTCCACTGTGACCAAACTTCATGGAGCACTTCATGAGCTCTTGCTTCAAGCCCCGGCAGCATATTTTGAATTCGTTGCTGCGCTTCAATATAGTGATGGTGAATATGCATCGCTGCCGAGAAAATGTCGTCTGCTTGACAATCATCAATATCTAACAACATCATCCGTTTGCGTCCCGCTTCAGCAAAAGGCACGTGAATCGTCGGCGTTCCTACATTCAAAGCCATAATCACCGAATGCATCTCCATGCTGACGAGCAAGCGGCTGTGCTTGAGCAATGAATACGCTTGTTCCGGCGTTGCAAATTCATCCATATAGACACATTGTTGCCGCGCCTGTTCGGACAAGATCTTCCATAAACGTTCACGCGCACGCGTAAGCGTACACCTCGTCTCATGCAAAATCAACACTTTCTGCCCCGTCTC
>CALKAN010000270.1 GCA_937983035.1 uncultured Paenibacillaceae bacterium
TAACTCTTCTGTGAAAATGTCACTATGGGACAGGAGAAGATTACATTGACAAAAACAGAACTGAAAAAAGTGTTGGTAATTGAAAAACTCGTTGACCAAAAAATCAAAGTGGCGGAAGCAGCCGAATTACTGGGGCTGTCCACTCGGCAGGTTTTGCGTTTAAAAAAAAGATATATCACTGAAGGAGCTGAAGGAATTGCACACAAAAACAGAGGACGCAAACCTGTACATACGATATCTGAGGATGTAAAAGAACTGGTAGCTGAATTGTATCGGACGAAATACCATGGGAGCAATAACTGTCACTTTTCCGAATTGCTGCAAGAACACGAATCACTGCAACTAAGCGTGTCTTCCGTACGCCGCATTCTTCTTGAGCGTGGACTTAAACAAGTGAAACAAAGACGCCGCAAAAAAGTCCATCAGCCCCGTGAGCGCAAGCCTCAAGCCGGAATGCTCTGGCAAATTGATGCCAGCCCTTACGCTTGGCTTGAAGACCGCGGACCTGAACTTATGCTGCACGGCATCATTGATGATGCTACCGGCACGGTTGTTGGAGCTGTTTTCCGTCCTGCCGAAACAAGAGAAGGGTATTTCGAAGCGATGAAACAAGCGATTGCCAAGTACGGAATCCCATTAGGAATTTATAGTGATCGCCACACCATCTTTCGATCCCCAAAAGAAACCTTAACAGTTGAACAGGAGTTAGCTGGTGAAGTTGTGCCCTTATCTCAATTCGGTAAAGTGATGGCTGACCTCAACATTACACACATCAAGGCGATGTCCCCTCAAGCTAAAGGACGAATCGAGCGGCTATGGGGGACGTTTCAAGATCGTTTAGTCATCGAACTGCGTTTACTTAACGTGGACACTATGGAAGAGGCTAACCGCGTATTGCCGAATTTAATTGAAAAACATAATAGTAGGTTTGCCATTGAAGCAAAACAAGCCGGGACTGCATACCGACCACTGCCAGAAGAAATGAATCTTGATCACATATTCGCCGTTCGAGATTACCGAAAAATTGGCCAAGGACAAACCATTTCTTACGGCGGAAAGATCTACACATTTGCGGAAAAGCCAACTTATTCGTTCGAAGCCAAGAAAGTCGTTGAAGTACGTAAAATGATGAATGGAAATTTAATAGTATGGCACCAAGGACAGGCTTTGCCATTGAAACAAACTGAAAAACCTCAAAAGCCTGCTCAAACAAAAAAAGCGAGTTCTGCGCCATCACGCAAACCCGCTGCAAACCATCCATGGCGTCAGCCATGGAATCCCAAAAACCAAGTACAACGTAACATAATTACGTGATGCTTGGCAAGCCCGGCTTACTCAAACAAAAGCCGGGTAGACGATATATTTTTCAAATGACATTTTCTCTGAACAGTTAAGGTGACATTTTCACTGACGATTGACATTGACATGCGTTCAAAGGGCTTAGGCGTTCTTGCTCAAAAAACAAAGTCCTCTCAATGAGGAGAGGACTTAAAACTTGTGCATATTCATTCAAAGTCTTTCGCGAAGCAGTTTGTTCACGATGCCAGGGTTGGCTTTTCCTTTCGTTTCTTTCATCACTTGACCGACCAAAAATCCGAGCGCTTTATCTTTGCCGTTGCGATAATCTTCAACAGATTTTGGATTCTGCGCAATGACCGCGTCGACGATCGCAGCCAATTCGCCTTCATCGCTCACTTGCACCAGCCCTTTTTCTTCCACGATCACTTTCGGCAATTTTCCTGTCTCCAGCATTTCTTTAAAGACCGTTTTCGCAATCTTGCTGCTGATCGTTCCTTGTTCGATCAATCCAATCATTTCGCCAAGGCCTTGTCCCGTAATCTTCACATCGCTGAGTTCCAACTGATTCGCATTTAAATATCCGAGCAAGTCACCCATGATCCAATTGGCAATCGCCTTCGCGTCTTTATTGTAGTTCAAGCTTTCTTCGAACAAATCTGCCAATTGCTTCGATGAAGTAATCACGCCGGCATCATATTCCGGCAGCCCGTACTCGGACGTATAGCGCTCTTTTCTTTGATCCGGCAATTCTGGAATCGTTCTGCGAACTTGTTCTTTCCATTCCTCGCTGATATCAATCTTGACCAAATCCGGGTCAGGGAAGTAGCGATAATCTTCTGAGTCTTCCTTGCTTCTCATAGAGATGGTGATTTGCCTAGCTTCATCCCAGCGTCTCGTTTCCTGAACAAGCTGCTCTCCGCTGTTTAACACTTCCGCTTGACGCCATTCCTCATATTCCAGCGCCTTCTTTACTCCCGTGAAAGAGTTCATGTTTTTCAACTCTGTCCGAGTGCCTAACTTGTTTGATCCGAGCGGGCGCAAACTGATATTGGCATCGCAGCGCAAGGAGCCTTCTTCCATTTTCACGTCAGAAACATCACAGTACAGCATGATGGCGCGAAGTTTCTCCAAATATGCTCTCGCCTCTTCTGGACTGTGAATCTCTGGTTCGGATACGATTTCTAACAGCGGCGTGCCTGCACGGTTTAAATCAACCAAAGATACGTCTTCGCCGTCCACGTGCATTAATTTACCCGCATCTTCTTCCAAATGCAGACGCGTAATGCCGATGCGCTTCTTCTTGCCGTCCACTTCAATTTCGATCCAGCCATTTCGGCCGATCGGATGCTCATCCTGCGAAATTTGATAAGCTTTCGGCGAGTCTGGATAAAAGTAATTTTTGCGGTCAAAGATCGCAACGTCAGCAATTTCGCAATTCAAAGCCATCGCTGCTTTGATCGCATATTCAACCGCTTGCTTATTGAGCACAGGCAATGTGCCGGGATGCGCGGCGCAAATCGGGCACGTATTCGTATTCGGCGGCGCGCCGAAAGCGGTGGAGCAGCCGCAGAAAATTTTCGTTTTCGTGTGCAGCTCCACATGAACTTCCAAACCAATTACTGTTTCATATTGTTGTACAGCTGTCATGCGCGAGCACCTCCATCGATCCATTGCGGGCGCATCTTATGATATTCCGTGCTTTGTTCAAAAGCATGAGCCGCGCGCAAAACCGTTGTTTCGTCAAATGGTTTGCCGATAATTTGCAAGCCGACCGGCAATTCATTGGAAAAACCGCACGGCACGCTGATCGCCGGCAATCCTGCTAAGCTCGCATGCACGGTGAATCGATTGTTCATAAGCATTTTTGCAGGGTCGTCGTTTTGGGAACCGACAAGATGCGCAGTTGACGGCGTTGTCGGCCCAATGATCACATCATACGATTCAAAAGCTTTTACAAAATCTTGTTTCACCAAAGTTCTCGTTTTTTGTGCTTTGACGTAATAAGCATCATATTGTCCTGAGCTCAAGGCATAAGTGCCCAGTATAATTTGCCGCTTTACTTCGTCGCCAAAGTTTTGGCTGCGAGATTGATGATATACATCCAGCAAACTTTTTGCATTTTCTGCACGAGCGCCGTATCTGATGCCGTCATAGCGAGCCATGCCGGAGGAAGCTTCAGAGGCAGCGAGCAACAAATACGCAGCAAGCGCATAATCCGCGTGCGGAAGAGAAATTTCTTCCCAAACCGCTCCAAGCTCCTCGAATCGCTTCAAGGCATTCATGATGATTTGTTTCACTTCCTCATCGACGCCCTCTTCGAGAAATTGTTTCGGCACGCCGATGCGCAGCCCTTGAATTTGTCCATCCAGCGCAGATGCGTAATCAGGGATATTGACATTCGCCGAAGTTGAATCCAGCTCGTCATATCCTGCGATCACTTGCAACACGCGCGCAGCATCTTCAACATTTTTGGTCAATGGGCCAATTTGGTCCATCGAAGAAGCATACGCAGCCAAGCCGAAACGCGAAACCAAGCCGTAAGTCGGCTTTAATCCGACAACGCCGCAGTATGCAGCAGGCTGGCGAATCGAACCGCCTGTGTCCGAACCAAGCGCAAAACAAACTTGTCCAGCCGCCACTGCTGCCGCCGAACCGCCGCTTGATCCTCCGGGAACATAATCTAAATTCCAAGGATTTCGCGTCGGATAAAACGAAGAATTTTCAGTGGAACCGCCCATTCCAAATTCATCCATATTGCATTTGCCGACAGCAACGACAGATGCTTCATTCAATTTATTCATGACGGCAGCGTTATAGACAGGTTTGTACTCCGACAACATTTTGCTGGCGCACGTCGTTTGCAAATTTTCCGTCATAATGTTGTCTTTAATCCCGGCAGGCAGGCCATGCAGCCATCCGATCGGCTTTCCTGCTGCGATTTCATCGTCCAATTGCTTTGCCCGTTCTTCTGCAGCTTCTTGATTCAATTGCAAGAACGCGCGCACTTTGGAATCTGTCTCAGATATCGCTTGAAACGAAGCCTTTACTAAATCAGAAACCGACAATTCACGGTTTTTCAGCTTCGCGTTCAGTTCCTTAATTGTCATATCAAACATTGGCAACGGCTATCATCCTTTCTGAATATGCATTACTCCAATACAGCCGGCACTCTGTACTGTCCATCCTCTTCGTCCGGTGCATTCAACATCATTTTTTCCACAGGCAAAGAAGTTCTCAGCTCATCTTCACGCATCACGTTGGAAATGTCCATTCCGTGAGTGGTCGGTTCAACATGATCCGTATTCAGCTCATTCAACTTCTCGGCATGCGCCAAAAGCTCGTTCAGCTGCTCAGTGAATTTCGACTTTTCCTCTTCGGTCAAATCAAGCCTGGCCAGCTTCGCCGTATGCTCCACTTCTTCCTTCGTCAATGCCATTTTCAGCGCTTCCTCCTTTGTACCGTACGTAGGGTGAGTTCAATCATCAGTTAATTATATCGCAGATATTTTTTCAATACAATAAAACGCCCTGCAGATTGCCTGCAGGGCTGAACGATGTTTCATATCAATGTGAAACCGCATTAAATCCAAGCTTTTAGATTC
>CALKAN010000271.1 GCA_937983035.1 uncultured Paenibacillaceae bacterium
AAATACAACAGCCAAACTGTGCCAAAGTTAGGACAACTTGCATGAGCAAATGAAATGCTCATTCCACATTTAATCAAAGCTGATTTTAATGTTCAGCGCTTACCTGTTGATATTGCTCGTAATTTTAATCTGGTAACGAGGGATGATCGGAAGCAGCGAGCGATATGCATCCTGTTCAATTTTATAAGCTTCTTCAGGCGACAACCTTTCATCCACTTTAATTCGAATGTGGACGTGGTTTCCATTCACAGTGTACCGCGCGTCTTGCACGCCGGGCACTTTGCTCAATGTGCGCGACATCATCTTGATGTCTTTGCGGTACGTATGATATGAAGGACTCGTTTGCAGATTCGGGTTTGAATTCGTAAGGCCGAGGTAACCGTCCTCCCCATACTGTTTAGAATGCTGGTTCTGGCTCGTATTCGTTCCGCACGCAGCAGCCGCTGCAATGACCATCAAACATGATAGGCTGATCGAAACAAAACGATGCCATCTATGCGTGCTGCGCCATTTATGCATAAAATAACCCTCCTTCGCTGAAATGAATCCTGTGAATAGGATTTCCTGCAAAGGAGGGTTTATGCTGTTTGAATATGGTAAATCTGCAAATGATTAAAGACCATATTTTTTTCTGAAACGATCGACACGACCGCCGGAATCCACGAACTTTTGCTTGCCTGTGAAAAATGGGTGGCAAGAAGAGCAAATTTCAACTCTTAAATTTTCTTTCACCGAACCCGTTTCAAACGTATTTCCGCACGCACAAGTTACTGTGGCTGTTTTGTATTCTGGATGAATCCCTTGTTTCATCGCGTTTCACCTCTTTCTGCCATGGAATTTATGCAATCCCATAGTATGAACATTCGAATTAAACACAAAAAGAATTATAACACGGGGGAGAAGTTGTCGCAACCTATGCAGTCACACGATTTTCGTAGAAAAGAGCAAGCTGGAGCCCGGTCTTGCACTGAAGCGCTGTTCAGAAGCTGTCACCATGCTGCAGTCATGCACTGCTCACGACGACTCGATTTTTACCCATTTGTTCACAATCCGAATTTGATTTGCTTTTCAATTATTATGCACGATTCAATCATCATTCAAATCATTTCAAATTTTTGTTTTATACAAAATGAAACGGTTAGGGAGCGTTTATAAAGTTCATGAACATTTGCAGCATAGGAGAGCATAGGGTTCCCGGTTGTCAGGAGGCGGAATTTTTCGTTTTGCGAGCGGTTGAGGAGGACGAAGCATTCGTAGTTCCTGCTTCTGGCCGGTCGGCCTGTGCTTCCAAAGTTGCCAAAAATTCTTCGTTAGACTTCGTTTGCGCAAATCTTTTCAACAAAGATTCTACAAATTCGTGGGAATCATTCATGCTTTTGCGAAGTGCCCAAACTTTCTCCAACACATCTTTTTCTAGCAGCATCTCTTCACGGCGCGTGCCCGAACGACGGATATCAATGGCCGGGAAGATGCGTCTTTCAGCTAAGCGGCGGTCTAAGTGCAATTCCATGTTGCCGGTGCCTTTAAATTCCTCGTAAATCACATCATCCATTCTCGATCCTGTGTCGATCAAAGCTGTAGCCAGGATCGTCAAACTGCCGCCTTCTTCCACATTCCTAGCAGAACCAAAAAAGCGCTTCGGACGATGAAAAGCCGCAGGATCGATCCCGCCGGACAATGTTCTTCCGGATGGCGGAATGACCAAGTTGTATGCTCTCGCCAATCTCGTAATGCTGTCAAGCAAAATGACAACATCTTTCTTATGTTCCACTAAGCGCAGCGCGCGCTCCAACACTAATTCCGCTACTTTAATATGGTTCTCCGGCAATTCATCAAATGTCGAGGAAACGACCTCGCCTTTTACCGAACGCTGCATATCCGTTACTTCTTCCGGTCTTTCGTCAATTAACAGCACAAACAGCTCCATGTCCGGATAATTAGTTGAAATGCTGTTGGCAATCTCCTTTAAGAGCAGCGTTTTCCCTGCTTTTGGCGGAGCTACGATCAATCCGCGCTGACCTAAACCGACAGGAGAGAATATATCCATCAAACGGGTAGCAATTTGATCAGGACTCGTTTCCAACACGACTCTTTTTTGCGGGTACAGCGGTGTCAATGCAGGAAAATGAAGCCGTTCTGCAGCGCTTTCCGGATTTTCCCCGTTCACCGCTTCCACGTGAAGCAAGCCAAAGTACTTCTCATTTTCTTTCGGAGGTCTGCACTGACCGGAGACTAAATCGCCTGTGCGCAAGTCAAACTTTCGGATCTGTGAAGCGGAGATGTAAATGTCTTCTGAGCTGGGCAAATAATTAATCGGCCTTAAAAAACCGTAGCCTTCCGATAACACTTCCAGCACGCCTTGCATAAACATCAGACCGCTTTTCTCTGCTTGAGCGCGCAGAATCGCAAAAATCAGCTCTTTCTTTTTCATCTGGCTGTAATAGGAAATTTGATATTCTTTCGCTAATTTGTACAAATCATTTAAACGCATGCTTTCCAATTCAGCAAGGTTCATATCCATGCAATTAACCACCACTCTAATGTTTTATATTTCGAATCAATTATCTACTATTTTACATCAGACTATACGTCTTGTCTCCATACTTCAGCGCCTAGACCCGTTAAATGATCCACCAGTCTGTCATACCCTCTGTCGATATATTCTACGCCTTCAATCTCTGATGTTCCTTCTGTCGTCAGCGCAGCGATCACTAATGCAGCCCCAGCTCTAAGATCTGTCGCTTTCACCTTCGCAGCATGCAACGGCTTGCCTTCAATAATTGCCGTTCGATTCTCCACTTTAATAGAAGCACCCATGCGCAGCAATTCGGGCACATGCTTAAAACGGTGCGGATAAACATAATCCGTTAAAATGCTCGTGCCGCTTGCCTGAGTGAGCAAACTCGTCATCGGCGCTTGCAAATCCGTAGCAAATCCCGGATAAACCAGCGCTTTCACATCTACGCTGCGATATTCCGGCTTGCCTATGACACGGATCGACTCATCCATTTCATGAATTTCCACGCCCATTTCGATCAGCTTTGCCGTGAGCGCCTCCATATGTTTCGGAATGATCTGATCCACAACGACATCGCCCCTCGTAGCCGCAGCAGCAATCATGTAAGTGCCGGCTTGAATGCGGTCAGGAATAATCGAATGCCTGCAGCCGGAAAGTTCATCTCTGCCTTCAATGCGGATCGTTTCTGTTCCCGCCCCTTTGATTCTTGCGCCCATCGCATTCAGGAGGGTCGCAACGTCAATAATCTCCGGCTCTTTCGCCGCATTTTCAATGATGGTCACTCCTTCGGCGCGAGCTGCAGCCAACATGATGTTGATCGTAGCGCCGACGCTCACAACATCAAGATATATTCTGGCACCCTTCAGTTGTTTGGCTCGTATATAGATGGCACCCTGTTCTGTGGACACGCTCGCACCCAGCGCTTCGAAACCTTTGATATGCTGATCAATCGGCCGAGGCTGGAAATTGCATCCGCCAGGAAGACCAATGCATGCTTTGCCAAAACGACCGAGCAAAGCACCCATCAAATAATAGGAGGCGCGCAGCTTGCGAACCTTTCCGTTGACCACAGGTTTCCAAGATATGTATGATGGATCGATGATCATCTGATCTCCTTGACGCTGCACGCGAACACCTAATTCTTGCAAAATTTCGGTATAAATCGCAACATCGCTCAAATTCGGAAGATTATCGAGCATGACCGTCGATTCCGCCAACAAAGCTGCGGGAATTAGTGCAACTGCGCTGTTCTTCGCACCGCTGATCCGAACCGTGCCGCGCAAAGGCCGGCCTCCTGATACCATGATTTTTTCCATAGCCTGCGCAGTACCTCCCTGGACATTACTTAGGTGACGCGGCATCAACCAAATCCGATCCGCGCTGCCCCAACGCTTGCTGCATCACTTTGAGCAGCCGTCCGCCGGCATCATTTCAAACTAAGCCGACAAGAGCGGAAAAAGGGGAAAAGCATCTTGCCGCTATTCCCCCGTTCCGGCGCTGCGTTCATGCAAACAAATGCAGCAATGCAAAATGAATGAACAATTGTTATGATATTATGCTTGGCCAGAGCTTCCAAACAGCCGCATTTTGGAGCGGACCACTTCTACCATGGCATCGCGGGCAGGTCCGAGATATTTGCGAGGATCGTAAACATTGGCATCTTTGCCCAAAATGTCTCGAATCGTATCCGTGCAGGCGATTTGATTTTCCGTATTTACATTGATCTTTCCTACGCCTTTGGCAATCGCCTCTTTAATTGCTTCGTCTTTTACGCCGGAACCGCCGTGCAATACAATGGGAACAGGGATCGCCTTCGCTACTTCGTCAATAATATCAAAGCGAATATTTGGCTCTCCTTTATACATGCCGTGCGCAGTGCCGACTGCAATCGCCAGGGCATCCACGCCGGTTTCTTCATAGAAGCGGATCGCTTCTTCCGGCTTAGCCAGACTCGCATCTGCTTCATCGACAGAAATATCGTCCTCAACACCGCCGATCGTTCCAAGTTCACCTTCTACCGAAACACCCATCGCATGCGCAGCCTTTACAATTTCTTTCGTTAAGCGAATGTTTTCTTCAAGCGGATAATGAGATCCGTCAAACATGACTGAAGAAAAGCCTCCGCGGATGCATTTCATGGCTACCTCGAAACTGCTGCCATGATCCAAATGCAGTGCTACCGGCACTCCCGATGCTTTAGCTGCTGCTTCAGCAATCGCCACCGTATACTCCATCCCCATATATTTCAACGCTCCTTCAGAAACGCCGAAGATGAAGGGAGAATTTTCTTCTTTTGCTGCTTGGGCAATCGCCTGCGCAAATTCAAGATTGTTCATATTAAACTGACCTACGGCGAAACGATTTGCTTTCGCTTTAGGCAAAAATTCATTCATGGAAACTAATCGTGACATAAGTGTAAGTCCTCCTGTGATTTAAAGTTTTATTCAGGTTCCGAGTCCAAGTTTTGCAACCACGGAGTCATTATAACACAACTCACAAGAATAAAAAACGTCCATAAAAAGTTGAAAAGGCCCTGTTTCAGGACCCTATCGCGCTCTTTGCATCACATTCATGAAATTGTTGGTTAACAACTGCTCTTAATTCATCAATATCAAACGGTTTCGTAAAATGCATCAATGCACCGGACTGTTCTGCTTCTTTAATCATATCCAACTCGCCGTAGGCCGTCATCATAATGACTTTGATCCCTGGATTAATCGTTTTAATCCGCTTCAAAATTTCCAAACCATCCATGCCTGGAATCTTCATGTCCAGCAAAACAAGTTCCGGCGACTCTTCTTTCACGATAGCAAGGGCTTTCTTGCCATTTGGAGCTAGAAAAGTTTGGTAACCTTCTTCGCCAAATACTTCCGACAGCAAGATTCTGATGCCTGCTTGATCATCTACGATCAGCAACTTATTCCTCGCCATTATCGATGCCTCCTTTAGTGTGCCGCAGGGATTCTGACAGACAAGCACATTTCCACTTATCCACAGAATCACCCACAACTTTTCCACAGTTTCCACAGTTGTTAAACTTAACTTTCGATAATGGGAGTCAAATTCCTGCTGTTTTTCAAAAAAACTTTTGCATTCTACGTTATTTCCAAGCATTTTTCAAATTTTGATAAGTTTCGCGCTCACGCCGCAGCTGCAAGGTCAGCTTTGCAAAGAGAACATTTACAAAAAAATCCTGACCGCATATGACAAGAGAAATGATTTATGCTGATGCTCACGA
>CALKAN010000272.1 GCA_937983035.1 uncultured Paenibacillaceae bacterium
GTTCTAACTTGGCTTCTTCCATCTGCTGCTGTTCATCCATGACCCAAATATAGCCGAGCACCACGCCTTGCTCCCGAATGGCCACCGCCGTCCGCGCCCCTAACCCGATCTGCGAGATCGCTTCAATGCGCAGCGGCGTATCTTGCTGCTGCAATTGCTGCAATATTCCGCGATTCCACAAATAAGCAATGACCTCTTCCGGCACGCTCCGTTTGACAATGGTAGACAATCGCGCCGGATCTGCCGGCGTTTCATGCGAACTGTATGCCAGCAAACGGTGATTGGCATCCTCGATCGTTGCCGGACATCCCAGCACCTCGCTTATGTAATCTGCCAAATGCTCCAAATCAGCAATGCTGCCGATGCCGCTGTGCTGCTCATCGATCTGCATAGCCATCTCCTTTCCTCCAACTGCTGTAAAAACTGCCCTTAGAAAACGCAAACATTACATGTTGCCTCTGGTCTTATCAAGTGTATGAATTCTTCTGTTTGCATCTTCGATCTAGTCACTGCGTCTCCATGATTGCTGTGAATGTCATTCAGCAACATTCCATTAATTCCATCATAGCGCATGATTGAAGCATCCTCAATGGATGTCTTCATGCCCCTTTTGCATAACCGATCGCATAACGCTCCATTTATTTTGAGGCATATTTCAGTCTATTAGAATAAAAGTTCAATGACAACCAATCATTTCATGCAAATAAACAGGAAAACAGTCCTTACGCATAGAAGCAGTCATGAACGCCGATTGAACGAAAACGATGATCAGCCAGAAGCTGCAGAGCATGAACGCATCGAATCTGAAATATACAACAAAAACTAATGTTGTCCATGTGCGGTTAAATCCAAAAGCAACCGGGCGGCTGCCCTGTTTATCGGTGAAGTTCGTCGATGCAGAACTTTTGCGCTCTCTGCCCTTGCTGTTTTTCATTCACTTTTGCTTTGCTCATGATCTGCCCTGTCCTTTAAGCGCATAATAAGACAGGATTTCTATTTCATCATGCTCTATGATGACATTAAGGAGTGAGCCGCATGACCTGGTTAAATGCCATGCAAAAAGCGATTGACTATATGGAAGCAAATTTGCTGGAACGTGTCACGATTGAAGACATCGCCAAGGAAGCCAACGTGTCGCCTTATCATTTTCAAAGACTGTTCATGATTTTAACGGATGTTACTGTCGGAGAATATATGCGAAGACGCCGCTTGACTTTGGCGGCACAAGAATTAACGAAACCAGGCTGCAAAATTATCGATTTAGCTTACAAATACGGCTATAACACTCCGGAAGCGTTCTCGAAAGCATTTCGCAAACAGCATGGGATCAGCCCCAGTGAAGCGCGGAAAGGTTCGGGAAAGCTGCATTCTTATAACCGCCTGGTCATCCAGGTCAATTTGAAAGGAGCGATACCGATGAAGTATCGAATAGTGGAAAGGGACAAAATTCGCATCACAGGCGTCAGCAGAGAAATACCTTGCATGGAAGACGGCGTTTCTCCAACACCGGGCATCACTGCATTTTGGCGAGAACTCAACGAAAACGGAACGGTGCAGCGATTAGTGCAGCTCATGAACGGCAGCATTAAAGGACCGCTCGGCGTAACCAGCAGCTATGATAAAAATAAAAACACCATTGAGTATTGGATCGGCGTGGAACAGCAAACTCCTGCTGAAAGCGAATTTGCAGTTACGGAGCTGCCGCCGGCAAAGTGGGTCGTCTTCGAAGTGAAAGGGCCGGCGCCGACTGCGATGCCGAAAGCATGGAAACAAATCTATTCCGAATGGTTTCCATCAAACGGTTTTGAACCTGCGGAACAAGCACCGCTTGAAGTCTACTTAAGCGAAGATGCGCTCAGTGAAGACGCCATGCATGAAATTTGGATTGCTGTAAAGTAAAAGCCAGATAACAGATGAATTGATGTCAGATGATGCGTCCGTTATGAAATGTTGTGAAATGCATCCGTTCATATGGGGGGATCTGGGATGAAATTGACCAAATCGCAAAAAGCTGCGCTTGATTACATTGCAAATTATGCAAAAAATCGCAAAAAAGAAGCAGAAGCAGTCATAAAACACGTATGTCCAATATTTCATTGGAAATGTTTCATCAAGCTGTCAATAAGCTAAAAAAGCACGCAAGAATCGCACTTCATTTTCACCCGG
>CALKAN010000273.1 GCA_937983035.1 uncultured Paenibacillaceae bacterium
AATGCGTGGTTCGTATTCAATACGCATCTTGATCATGTGGGCAAGGAAGCAAAGCTGAAAGGCATGCAGCTCATTTGGCAGCGCATACAAAAAACGTGGCAAGATGAGCGCATTCCGATCATTCTGGCCGGCGACATGAATTCGCATCCCGATTCACCGGCGATCCAGTTTATCAATGATCAACGCTTAGATGAGCATGAGCGGCTGGTCGATGCCTACAGCATCTTGAATGAAGATGTCGGGGCGACGGCCCATGGATTCAAAGGAAGAACGGAAGGCAATCCGATCGATTATATTTTTGTATCTTCCAATATGCAGGTGGAACATGTGCTAGTAGACCGAAGCAAAATTGACGGCGCCTATCCATCCGACCATTACCCAGTCATTGCAGAGCTTTCTTTGATCCGTTAACTGCTTTTGGAAACAAGTTCGCTGTGCTGCTTGCGGTACTGCGATGGAGATGAGCCTGTAATTTTGCGAAACGCCTTGCTGAAATAGTAAGGATCTCTGTAGCCGATGATTTCCGCCACGCGATAAACGGGCAAATCGGTCGATATTAAATAATGTTTTGCGCTTTGGATGCGCAATTGGTGAACGTATTCATTGATCGTGTAACCTGAATATTTTTTGAAAATATGGCACAAGTATTCATACTTTCTGTCTACGTTTTTCTCGATCTCGTCCTTGGACAGTTCCATGGCGTAATATTCATTCAAGTACGCTACCAAGCTGCGATACGACTTGTAAGCAGACGATACTTTCTTATTTAACTGATAATGTTCCAGCGCGCTGCTCGCGATCATTTCAATCAGTTCAGTCAGTTTTAGAGATAAGCGCAATCGATGATAACTTTCTGGATTCCAGAACAATTTGTATAATTTTTCAAAACAGGACAGCTTGTCAAATTTCGTTACCGGCAGAAATTGAATGGGCAGGAGCATGAGCGATTCTTCTTGGTTGTTTTCATCTGACAATCGCAAAATATTTTGATCGGCTTGCAAAAACGATGCAAAGTTTTCAAGCTCGGATAACGAATTCACCAAGATCGGCTCTGGATCAATTGTAAACTGAACCCAAAAAAAGCTGGATTGATCATGCGGTTCTTTCCATCCGATATGTTGCTGCCATGGGGAAAGAAGCAAGATTTCGCCTGACTGCAGCGTGAGATTCCTCCCTTCAACAGATAAATAGACAGGACCTTCAATCACCATGATTAATTCATAAAAAGGGTTGGCATGGACAAAATCTAACAATCCGCTGTTGCCGACGTGCATTCCTGCCCATTTTACGTCTAACTTGCAAAGTTCATCGAATAAATAAAACATGTTCATTTCCCCCTCGGTTCTGCGTTGTGCATCATGGCTCAGTGTCGGTGCATGGGTTGTCACAAGGAGCCGAATTGAAAATCCTGTTGCGGGAGGCGCATGCGAATAAGCATGTGTCTCTTTTTTTCAACAAGGTTCGAAATCGCTTTCAATATATGAACTTCGTCCTTTTGATCTATCCATCCTTATTATGATGCGGGTGAATCAAGCGGTCAAGGGATCAAACGTTGGATTTGCCGTGAGCAAATCAGGAAAGAACCGGGTTCATCCGTCAGCTGCGCGGACATCAGGCGGGGAAGCGAAGGATATTCTTTCCCCCGCCTATGCCGGTTTATTGTCTCACTGTTTTCAGCGCGGCGGACCAAGCGATGACGTCATCGAACAACTTGCGAAGCGTTTCTTGGTGATGAGGCGCTGGTTGAAACTTGACCATATCTTGAAAATCGGTGTGCAGACTCAATCCGACTTGGATGCCTACCGTCGCCACCTTAATGGCTGCCAGCGTCAGACGCAGCTCGTTGGCTGCCGAAATCCCCAGCGTCGAACCATAGCTTACAATGCCGGCGGCTTTATGATTCCACTCCGCATACAAATAATCAATGGCATCTTTCAAGCTGGACGTGATGCTTTTGTTATATTCCGGCGTTACAAAAATAAACCCGTCCAATTCGTTGATTTTTTTAGACCATGCTTTAGCTTCTTCGGTTTGGTAGTCTTGCGTGATGAGGGGAGGGACGGGCTCATTGAATGCCGGCAATTTGTAATCTTTAATGTCGACAAGTTCAAACTCCGCGTCTGTTCGCTCATCTGCGATCGATTTGACCCATTCTGCCACTTGCAGATTGACTCTTGCATCTCTAGTGCTCCCTGTAATAATGCCGATTTTCAACACGTTTTGTTCCTCCTGCTGCAATGACTTCTATGCTTTGCATTTGATTGATGGTGATATTGCTTCATAGGTGACAAGCGGTTCAGACAAACAATGCTTTAAAGTTGTGCCGATTTTTTGATGATGATTTTTCTATAGATTATTTTGTTCCAAGCATTATTCACCTGAAACTGCTCCTCATTTCATATGATTCGCGCGCCCATGCCAAATGCAATTGTGAACTATGTTTATTGTACTATAGTTTGCTTGAGATCAACATCTTAAGTTTCATGTTCGCGCATTTAAGATCATATCCGTCTCTTGTATAATCAATCGGTTGTTGTTTGCCGAAGTTGAGATTCGTTGATTTTTTTGTTTTCGGGCTAATTGAGATTGAGAATTGTTATCATTTAATGTATAGTAGACGGTAATGAGAATAAATTTGGTTAAGGAGCATGCATATGCAAATTTATTGGACGAAAATTCATCAGATTATTGAGGAGACTCCGGAGATCAAAACGTACATGCTCGATCGTCCGGAAGGCTTTACATGGGAAGAAGGCGCGCATACTCATATGGCGCTGAAAGGATTCAATGAGGGAGAACAGCCAAACCGCGGCCTTGTTCGCCATATGTCCATCTGTACGCTTCCTCACGAAAATGCCATCGGCATCACAACGCGCATCAGGGAGAAATGTTCGGAGTTTAAATCGATCTTAAGAAACATGAAAGCCGGCGATGAAGTCGCTTTGTTTAAAACGCATTCGAACGTGCCGCTGAAAAGAGAGGGAAGAAAGATTTATCTGCTGTCGTCCGGCGTCGGATTAGCAACTTTCAGACCGCTGGCGTTGGAATATTTCCGTCACCCTGACAACATCGCTCACATGCATTCTCTTAATATTGAATCATCCAGGAATTTCTTGTTCATGGACATATTTAAATCCGCCCCTGACAAGAATTTTACGGTGCAATACGTTGACAACCGCCAAGATTACTATGAAGAAGTGAAAAAACTGTCTGCTGACAAAGAAGGCATATTTTATATCGTTGGCAGCGATGAATTTTTGATGCAAAACATTGAACTGCTGATGGATCAGGGCATTAAACAAGAAAACATCATGCTTGATAAGCGTGAACGACAGCTGGCTCAGTTTTTCTCCATGGATATGTCGGTTTAACTTAAAAGTGATGATTAAACATTGATCGCGGAGGCTTTATTGCCGCAATTAACAATCCCTTGAACTTATCAAGGGATTTTTTTGCTTTAGAATAGAAAAATGGCATGTATGCAAAAAACTGCAGAAGCGGATTGAATGGACGGCATGCGAATATATTATACGATTGCTTTTGGATAAAATTGGTTGACATCAGCAGAAGATCCAGTTACGATAAAATAGAGAACATTGTTTTAAATAGAAGAACAAGAGCAAATGAGCAGCGCTCCATTTTTTTCTCGCAAAGTGTTATCGCTTACAAATCGACGCAAGATTTGGATCAATGAAGATGATCAGGAGGTTGATGAAAATGAGCGATGGGGAACAAAAGAAAAAGATGAGCAAAAGACAGAAATTACCTGCAAATGACAATCAGCCGATGAGAAAAAGGATGAGCAGAAGGCAGCTGATTGCATCGTTCGGCGCAGCTGCCGGAGCCGGAGCGTTTGCTTCGCTTGGTTTGGCGCATGCGCTAGAACAAGCAGCCGGCACAGCAGGGAAAAACGAAATAGAGTTGAATCAGCCTGTCACCCATACGGATGATATTCAGCATCATTACAGTGCGGGGCACCCTCAGAGACCGTTAAGCAGCAAGTTGAGAGAGGTCATCAGCGTGACAGACTTCGGCGCAGCGGGCGACGGCAAGACAGACGATACTAAGGCTATTCAAGCAGCGCTTAAAGCCGGCGGCAAAGGGCGCAAAATTATTTTTCCAGCAGGCCGCTACGTGATTACGGATACGATCATCATTCCCGGCGGCACGCATATCAGCGGTGAGAATACGCAAGATGCTTGGGACGGGCAAACGCTCGGCACTTCGATTGTAACGATGGGGCCGGGCACGCCGCGCAAGTGGACAGACATCGACGATGGTGACGATTCGCTGATCACGCCTGCGCTCGTATTTGGCGGCAATGAAATCGTCATGGAAAATATAACGGTTCAGTGTGGGGCGGTCAGGTGGGATGCCGGCATCTTTTTGCCGTGTGTAAAACGTACAACGTTGATCAATGCAGATACGACCGGCCAGTGGAAAAAAGCCGGATTATACATCGATGCGACTTGGTCGGACCGCAACTCAGCGCTGACATCGCTGCATCCGGAAGTAATCCCCTCCACAGGAATGAATGAACTGCATGCGGAAAATTGTTATTTCAGAGGATTGTGGGGAGTGCTCGTCCAAGGCACCGTGCGAAATCCGGATGATTATTCCAGCAGCAATTGGATTTGGGGTTGGGGAGGAACTTCTGACCTTTCTTTCGTCAACTGCCGCATGGGTTCGACAGGTCCAGCGAGTGAGCGGCAGCAAGACGGCGGCTGCTTTAAACACGATGCTGCGATGAAAAATGCGGCCAAAGCCGGCCAAGGGCACAATTTTGTGAACTGTTCTTTCCGCACTTCCAGCAAATATATGATTTACCTTGACCGGTCCAATCGCGACACGTTTATCAATTGTTACGGAGAGACGATCTCTTCATGGGAGCATGGTCCTGCCGTGTTTGCCATTACGAGCCGCACCGGGGAAATCGGGCGGTTAAATGATAAAATTAATGCTCCGGTGATGCTTGACGGAGAAATATTGTTCTCATCGGCTGGCAGCGTCCCATATCGTCCGGAGACCAAAATGTCCGTTCATCGCACGACAGGACAACTATATACGCCAAACTTCTCGGGATTTGGAGAGAGCAGTTCCAGCCCGACGGAAATCATCAGCTATTTCATGCATCCGGGAAACGACGGCCGCATTTTGTTTAAGCACGGCACTTCTATATATGCGGATATCGATACAGGCCGTTTTAATCTGCGGGATATTCCGCTCATGCGCGCAAACAACGGTTTTAATTTTGACATCCGCACAAATCGGAAATTGAGCATAACGCCTGAGGAGAATATTTCATATCAAGCGCTGAGGCCGAGCGAGGATGGGCAGCACAGTTTAGGAACGCCGTCATACAGGTGGAGCGAACTGCATGCGGCCTCCGGAGCCATTACTACATCTGATCGAAACACAAAAACAGCCGTTTCAGAAATACCTGATGCATGGCTGGATGCGTGGGCTGAGGTCAATTATTGCCGATATAAGCATAAAGATGCGGTTGCAAAAAAAGGGGATGGAGCGCGCTGGCATGTCGGCGTAATTGCGCAAGATGTTTACGAGGCTTTCGCACGGCATGGAATTGATGCGTTGGAAATCGGCTTAATATGCCGCGATGAGTCGAAAGATGTGCCTGGAGGAACGATTTGGAGCATCCGCGCAGACGAATGTCAGTTTCTGGAGATGGCGTTGATGCGCCGCGAGCTTGAACGGTTGAAATCAAGAACATCTCATGTCAACGAATAAAATCATCAAACACGGTGCAAACATGTGATATAATTTATTTTACGATATGAAATGTTCTTGAATGGACCAGAAAGGGAACCGATGTCGGAGATATTGTTTGATTTTCTTAACGAATTTGGTATTTGGGGAATATTGTTGTCTTTGTTCGTTGAAGGAACCGCTTTTCCGTTTATTGGAACGTTCTTTGTTGTCACTGTTGGTTTTATCGTCGATTTGAGCTGGATGGAACTGGCGTGGATCTCATTGGCAGGAAGTTTTCTTTACGCGGTTGGCAGCTATATTCCGTATTACATCGGATATAAACTCGGCGATGGGGTAGTGAACCGGTTGAATGAGAAGCGCCGGGCAAGCTTTGAGAGAGCGAGAACTGCTTTCAGCAAGTATGGGATATGGAGCGTAGCCATTTCCAGTCCGCTTCATTTGGGGAATGTTGTTCCATTTGTTGCCGGCATGTCGAAGATGCGGCTGCGCCTTTATACGCTGCTGACGATGCTCGGCATTGCTCCGTCGACTTTTTTGCTGCTGAGCATCGGTCAATTTTATGAAGGCGATGCAGAAAAAGCGATGGAAGTGATTACAAGATATCAATATTGGCTGCTTCTCGGGTTTGTTGTCATTACAATCGCGATGATCGGATGGAAAAGGCGCGGCCGCTCCCGCAACGAGCATGAAAACCATCCCGATCATGAAATGGAAATTTGAATGTTTATGTGACTGGGAGACGGCTTTAACCGATGGCGATGACCTGAAGCGGGCATCCTGACGCCGTTCGATGCCGTCATCGGTTTTCAAACAAAATGTCAGTCAAGCAGACGAGATTCGCTCCGTTGAAACTTAGAGGAATTGCGTTAAAATTGCAGCTGAAGAAAGCGTTTTCTGGCATGATTTTTGCAAAACGGTTAAGGGAGATGGAAATGCGAAATGAAGGTCGCATCTGTAAAGGTCGAACGATTGACGCACGGATCGGATCATTATTTTTACGGTTATTACGATAATCCGGCTTGGAGCCGGGATGGCAAATGGCATCTGGCTCATCGGGTGAAGTTTTGGGATCGCTTGCCTGCGGCAAACGATAAGGCGGAGATTGGCTTGATTCGTTTAAACGACGACGAGTTTCAGCCGATCGCAGAAACGTCAGCATGGAATTTTCAGCAAGGAGCGATGCTGCAGTGGAACCCGCTTAAGCCAAATGAAGAAATTTTGTTTAATATCCGATGCGGCGAAGGTTATTGCGGTGCGGTTCTGAACGTTTACACAGGGCAGCAAAGGCTGCTGGAAAAGCCGATTGCCAATGTGGATCCGACAGGAAAATACGCATTGAGCGTCAGCTTTGACCGGATGTTTCAATTCCGGCCGGGTTATGGATATTGCAGCAACTTAACGGATGCAGTTCGAGAAGCTGCGGACGCTGACCACCCGCATGACGACGGGGTTTGGCGCGTTGATTTGACGTCAGGACGCAGCGAGCTGATTTTGTCATTGCATCAAATATGGGAATTTACGAAGGCAGCGTTTCACGGCCAAAATCAAAAAATTTTAATTAATCATATTAACTTCAACACAGACGGGACACGTTTCGTGATGCTCGTTCGCAACTTTCCGAAACCGGGAGAAAGGTGGAGCACAGCCGCAGTCACTGCCAATGCCGACGGCTCGGATTTGCATTTGCTGCTGGATTACTCCCTCGTTTCGCATTATCACTGGAAAGATCGCGATCATTTAGTCATCTTTTGCAAACATCCGGCAAGCGGGACCAATGGGCTGTACGTGCTGAAAGACCGAACGAATGAAATCGAGGCGGTTGATTCTCGTTTTTTCGTTTTTGACGGGCATTGCAGCTATTCCCCGGACCGCAAATGGCTGTTATATGACAGTTATCCGGATAAAGACAGCTTCCGGCATCTTTATTTGTACGATCTGGAAGCGAAAACCTGGCTGTCGCTGGGCTCTTTCTATTCCGATCCGATCAGCACAGGCGACTATCGCTGCGATTTGCATCCGAGATGGAATGCCGCGGGAACTGCCGTTTCTTTCGATTCCACTCATGAAGGGCAGCGGCATATTTATATGATGGATCTTAAGGAAATTTTATCTTGAAATTATGCGAGGATTCGCATGGCGAAGCACGGAAAAGCAAAAAATGTCGCGCGCTGGAAAAAAAATATCCTGAAAACGCTTAGAATTCAATGTAAAATACGACCAGGAGATAACAATAAAATAGCAAATGGGGGATGCGCATGATTAAAAAATACGTTCTCCTGGCAGGAATGTTTTTTCTTATCCTATTTGTAAGCGCTTGCGGAGGTGCTGAAAAAGCTGTGGAAGATTCTTCTCCCGTTAATCAGAGCAGCAACAAAAATGCTGAAACGGTGACGGAAACGGAAAAAGAACTGGAACCGGCCGAACCGGTGACGATTACTTTTTATGAAGGGTCTTCAGGACGCTCCAAGGAATGGTTTATGGATTTATACGGCAATGACATCGAGGAAAAATTTCCGCATGTGACGACGGAATTTCGCTATATGCAGCAAGTGAACGACAAGATGGTCGGATTGGCAGAGTTGATCGCTTCCGGCGAGAATAATATTGACATCGTGATTACGTCAACAGGCTCGATAATCCCTCATCTGATCGAAAGCGGACTCGCCTACGATCATTCTGAGCTCATCGCGAAACATAATTATGATTTATCGAAAATTAATTCGACGCCTATTGAACAATTGAAAGCGCTGACTAACGGCCAAATTGTCGGACTGCCCATTACGGCAACGGCGAATGCATTAGTGTATAACGTTGATCTGTTCGATCAATTCGGCGTGGAATATCCGCAAGACGGCATGTTCTGGGATGAAGTGTATGATCTGGCCGTTCGAATGACACGCACTGCGGACGGTCGACAGTATCGCGGATTTGCAGCTTCTCATTCGCACGTGGCGCTCGTGAATCAGCTTTCGGCAAGCTATGTCGACCCAGAAACGAAGCAAGCGCTGTTTGCGACCGATCCGAGATGGGTGACGCATTCTCAGAATATGAAACGATTCCACGACATTCCGGGCAATGAAGTAGATGCATCGACGGTCGGAGCCGCGCATGCTCAGTTCTACAGTGAACAAATTGCTGCGATGTATGTGAATTCGCTCGATGCCACTTGGCTTGATCCTGCCAAGGGAGTGCCGAATGCAGATGCGGTTCAGATGCCGTTTTATAAAGAACTTCCTGGCGTCGGGTCTCAGTTGTATCCGACCTATTTCAGCGTTACCAGCACGAGCAAAAAGAAAGACGAAGCCTTTCAAGTGATCGCTTGGCTGACAAGCGATGAATATCAGATGGAACGGGCGAAAAGAGGCTTTACGCCGATTTCAACGAACCCGGCGGTGAGAGAGGCGATCGGCGCTGATCTGCCTTATTTGGAAGGGAAGAATCCGCAAGCGTTCTTGCCGCAAAATCCGGCTGCCCCGAGCATCTTGACGCCGTATAATGCGATGGCAAACCTAGAATTTTTGCTGAAATTAAGAGAGTATATGATCGGGGAAATTGACGATGTAAATACGATGCTGCGAGAAACAGCAGAAATTGTCAATGCAAAGATTGCAGAAATGAACGACTAAAATCACGATGCCCCTTCTGTTCCTTGACGAGCGGAAGGGGCTTTTTGATGCCCGGCGATGAAAGGGCGGGCGACAGGGTCATGAAACAACGCGCAAAAAAAGTACCCGCACAAGCTGTACGGGCGTTCCAGAACGATTATATATTAAAAAGGGAGTCACTATTATCATAACGGAAATGTGTTAAATACCTATTATCTTAACATTACAATTTGGTTACAAAATGAGGGAAGTTTCATGAAGTCAAGTTTATGCCGCTGGATCGATAGCAAGATAATCCATGCTTTATAAGAGAGAAATCCATGGTTATTCTGTCAGAATAAATGTAATCTTGAATTAAACTGATAAAAATAGGAGGAGAGAATGATTGGATACGGGCCCACTATTTAAAACACACTTAATGAAGAACAAAGGCGCGTATATGTTAGGTGTGGCATTATTGTCCATTTCTTGCTTAATGAGTTTAGTGATTCCCAAAGTGCTCGAATGGTACACGAACGGATTGCAAGAAAAAAGCTTAGTTGCCGCTGACAATTTGCGCTTTGCATTCTGGATCATTGCCATCGGATTGGGGGTCGCTTTTTTTCGGGCAACGAGCCGCATCTATATGTTTAAACTCTCCCGCACGCTGGAAAAACAGATCCGGAATCGTTTGTTCAAGAAGTGGGAAGGGCTGTCAGCCTCTTATTACAACAAACATCGGATCGGCGATTTGATGAGTCATGCGGTAAATGATTTGAACGTGATCCGGGAAGTCAGCTTCCACGGCGTATTTCTGACTGTGGAAGCTTTTGTCATGATTGGCGTCACGATGGCAGCCATGGGGGCTACGGTCAGTTTGCCGCTCACATTGCTCGTATTGCTTCCCTTGCCGGCATTGACTTACATCGCGTATAAATTTCGTTTTGAAATTCAAACGAGAGCGACGAGGGTTCAAGAAGCGATCAGCCGCATTACCAGCAGAGTGCAAGAGTTTGCAGCAGGCATACGCATCGTAAAGACGTACGTGCAGGAATTAGAAGAAATACGCAAATTTACGGAAGATAATGAGAACAACGTTGATGCTCAGAAAAAGTTGATTCAGTCCAATTCGATGTTTACTTCGCTGAGCCAGGGCATTGTCGGTTTAAGTTATTTGATTTCCGTCGTTTTTGGCGGATATTTGGTGTTAAACAGCACGATCACGCTTGGAGAGTTTGTTGCATTCAATACTTATTTGACGATGCTCATTCAACCTGTAGAAAATTTAGGCCGTGTCATTAACGTGCTGCAGCGAGGGGTGGCGGCCGATATTCGTTTGCGCAAAGTGCTGAGCACGCAGCCGGAAGTGAAGGATGAAGACGATGTGCAGTCAATAAAAAGCATCAGCGGCCATATTCAAGTAAAGAATTTAACGTTCACCTATCCGGGAAGCCGGAAGCCGGCGTTGGAAGACATCCATTTTGAAGTGCCGGCAGGCACCAGCTTGGCCATCTTCGGAAGAGTCGGGAGCGGGAAAACGACGCTTGCTCACCTTTTGCTGCGGATGTACAATCCGCCGCGCGGCACCATGCATATCGATGGGCGCGACATCTTCGAGATTCCGCTGCAAACATTGCGGGGCAGCATCGGCTATGTGCCTCAGGAGCACTTTTTATTTTCAACGTCAATTCAAGAAAACATTGCTTTTGATCCGAGCAAGTCTTATTCGGATGAAGAAGTGCACCAAGCGGCAAAAATGGCGCAAGTGTACGACAACATTGTTGAATTTCCTCATCAATTTCAAACCGAGCTCGGAGAGAGAGGCATGTCCCTGTCAGGCGGGCAGCGTCAGCGCGTCAGCATAGCGAGAGCATTGATCAAAAAGCCTTCCATCCTCATTTTTGACGACAGTTTGTCTGCAGTGGATACGGAAACTGAAGCGAAAATTTTGGCAGAACTGAAGAAGGAGATGCAAGGAAGAACGACGATCATCATCAGTCATCGCATTTCCACGATTCAGCATGCGGATCAGATTATCGTACTGGATGAGGGGCGCATTGTCGAGCGAGGAGATCATGCTTCTTTAGTCAAGCGCGGCGGCATTTACGCCAAGATGCATTATCATCAGCTGATGAACCAAAGGATGGAAGAAGGTGTGGGCGAATGAAGAGCATTCATGACGAGAAGGAGATCAAGCAAGTTGACGACAGGGATTTAATGAAGAAGCTGCTGCTTTTCGCGAAACCATACTGGAAAATTCTCGCCCTGTCGATCATTGTCGCCGGCATCATTGTCATCACTTCGCTGCTGCAGCCTTACCTTGTGAAAGTGGCCATCGACGACCGCTTAAACGGCGCGTATAAGCCGATGCTCGTTCATCAAGGAGAGGGGGCGCCGCTTGCCAAGAGCGAGCTGGAAAAGCACGGCTGGAACGTGGACGCGGTGCTTGAAGCAGAAGGAAAAACGTACTACCGGATCAACAATCGCTCAGACCGGCCGGGCAGCTTGGAAGGATTGCCGCTCAGCAAAGCGCAAATCATTAATGTTGACGGGAAGAAGGCGTTCATTCAAGACTGGCTTTCTACCGAAGACGGCGATGCGATTCGTTTAACGAGCTCAGAAGCGGGTCAGCCAATGGTGGTCGCTGGCAGCCGCTCTTATGCTGCAGAGATCTTGGATGAAGAGCGGCTGCATGCGTTTCGAGAAGGAGATTTTACAGGTTTGCTCTGGCTGGGCGCTGCCTTTCTCATCATCGTTGTTTCCGGAGCGTTTCTCAACTATGCCCAAATGACGATGATGCAGAATACGGGTCAGAAAGTGATCTATGACATTCGTCAGCGCATGTTCGAGCATTTGGCCAAATTGCAAACGTCATTCTTTGACCGAAACCCGGCCGGACGGCTTGTAACCCGGGTTGCCCATGACGTGGAGGCGCTCAATAACTTGTATTCTCAAGTCATCGTCAACATGGTCAAAGAAATTTGCATGCTGATCGGAATCATCGGTTTCATGCTGCTGTTAAGCGTAGAGCTGACGCTCGTTTCTTTTTTGGTTATTCCGTTCTTGATGGTCGTTACGCTGTACTATCGCACGAAAATTCGAAGATTGCAGCGACATGTGCGCACATTGCTTTCCCGCCTCAACTCCTTTTTAGCGGAGAATTTATCCGGCATGCACATTATTCAAATTTTCATACGGGAAAAAAAGCAATATGAACAATTTGAACGAATGAATGAAGAA
>CALKAN010000274.1 GCA_937983035.1 uncultured Paenibacillaceae bacterium
ATGTCGATGCCCAGTTCCAATGCATTCGTGCTGACTACACCGCCGATCTCGCCGCTGCGCAGGCCGCGTTCAATCTCTCTGCCAAGCTTGGGCAAATAGCCGCCGCGGTAGCCTCGAATCGATGATGCTCCGAGCTCCCGCTTCGTCTGTTCCTGCAAATAAGTGAGCAATACTTCCACCCGCACTCTGCTTCTGGCAAACACGATCGTTTGAATGCCGTGCTTCAGCAAAAACGAAGCCCATTTGTTCGTCTCGAGCAAACTGCTTCTTCGAATGCCCAGCTGCTTGTTCACTTCAGGCGGATTGTAAAAAACAAAATGCTTCTCCCCTGACGGAGCGCCATTGTTGTCAACCAATGCAACCTGTTCCTCCAAGAGCCTTTCCGCATGCTCCTTCGGATTGGCAATCGTCGCCGAAGCGCAAATGAATTGCGGATTCGAGCCGTAAAACCGGCATATGCGCTTTAACCTGCGGATGACGTTCGCTACATGACTGCCGAAAACGCCGCGATACGCATGCACTTCATCGATGACGACGTACTTCAAATTCTCGAACAATTTGACCCATTTCGTATGATGAGGCAAGATGGCCGCATGCAGCATGTCAGGATTCGTCACAACGATGTGCCCGGCGTTGCGGATCGTCTGGCGGACTGTCGGCGGCGTGTCGCCGTCGTATGTATGGCACTTGATGTCCACGTCCATCAGGCCGATCAGTTCATTCAATTCCGCCACTTGATCTTGTGCCAAAGCCTTCGTCGGAAATAAATACAACGCCCGAATGCTGCCATCCTTCAACAAACCTTGCAATACAGGCAAGTTATAACAAAGCGTCTTGCCGGACGCGGTAGGCGTCACTGCAGCGACATGTTCACCCCGCATCACATGTTGAAACGCTTCGCTCTGATGCGTGTACAGGCGGCTGATCCCTTTCTGTTTCAACGCTTCGCTCAGCAACGGATGAAGATCATCCGGGAAATCTTCATAGCGGGCCGGCCTTGGCGGAATCGTTTCCCAATGCGTAATATTCGCCATCCATTCCGGCTGCGATCGAATATAATCTATAATTTCATCCAGTGAATCCATTTTCCCCGTTAGCCGATTCATGCTTGCATTCCCCTCGATTCCGGTAAATCTATGTTTATGTTTCATCCTATCCCATGCGTTTATATATAGTATATGGAATATACGTTCGCAAATCAAGCAACATGCACGCTTCTGAAGCATAACCGCGCATCCATGCCGCGCACGCTTATTTTTAATTTCATGCTCTTGTCAAACAAAAAAGGAAGCATATGCTTCATGCAACATCCGACACAAAATTCGCTTGCTGGAATGCGTCATGAACGACATATGTTTCCTTCCTCATCATTGGCTGGATTTAAAATTTATGGAAATTTCTTTCGGATGATGCATTTTTCAGATGCTGTAATTTGACAACTTTTGCATGTTCCATGTCTAATTGTGCGGTTGCCCGGGAAATATTGCCAGGCATCAGCCGCCGGCGTGATCATCATAGTCATAACGAATGCCGTCAGTCATTGCTTCTTCATTATCCGATAAATAAGATCCTTCCGTTCCAAGCATAGACATGTTCTGCAATTTAGTTAACACTTCTCTGCATTGAATCATATCGCGATAATCAGCCCCTTGATTCATAACCTGTCTGAGCGCATTCTCAATGACTGCTATATCTTGATTGGTTAACTGCACTGATCTCACTCCTTCGCCATTTTCTTCCCATGATCAGGTCCCTCATCCCTTCATCAATAAATGCAGTTACATGCTAAACCCGCAGACCGCATCTAGTCCATAGGTTAACCCGAATCGGACAAACTCATGTAATTATGTGCTAAAATAGAATTAAAATTCCGATGCGATGAATCCAAAATCGAATCAACCTGCATGACTCATGCGAAAATGGCATTTATGCTTCATCTGCAAACCGTATCATGCATCGCACCGGTTCACCCGAGGACTAATAAAGATTGCATTTCAAACAACATACGAGGAGGACTTGTAAACATGAACCAATCTTCATTCGAACAATTGCAGCAAGAAGTTAAAGCTTCCCGCAAATCCGAATATCCGATCCATCCGATGTTCTTAAACCGCTGGTCGCCGAGAGCTTTCAGCTCAAAAGAAGTCGATCCAGACGCATTAATGAGCATATTTGAAGCTGCCTGCTGGGCTCCTTCCGGCGGAAACTTACAGCCGTGGCGATACATCATCGCGCGAAACGAACAAGACAAATTGAAGTTCAAGTCTTTTATCAATGAAGGAAACTGGAATTGGTGTCAACACGCGCCTGTGCTTGCTCTGTTGACCGTGCAAACAACCCGAGGCGACAACAAGCCGAATCGCACAGCGATGCTCGATGCAGGGGCTTCTTGGGCCTGCCTTGCGCTGGAAGCGATGCATCAAGGGCTCATTACGCATGCCATGGGCGGATTTCAGCCTGTTTTGGCTAAAGAAGTGCTGGACATTCCAGACGACTATGAATGCTGCATCGTCATTGCGATTGGCTATCGAGGAGACAAAGATCAGCTTGCAGAAAAAGATCGATCCAGGGAATTCCCGTCTACGCGCCGTCCTTTCAAACAATCGCTTTATGAAGGCAAATTCGGCCAGGCGATCGATCTCTAAGCAAAGCAACCCTAAACAGATCGGCTGAACGAACGATCGTTTCGACGTCATTCGATGAAATTCGTCAACGAATGCCATGCGCATGCAAACTGCAAACATAAAACAGCAAGAGCGATAGAAATGGCGGGATGAAATGAACCGATCCAATGCAAAATGTTTAAAACTGCGCAATTTCATGTCCAAATCACAGCTGAGCAACGAGCGGGGCATGACTTTAATTGAACTGTTGGCAGCCATGACGATTTTATCCATCATTGTTCTTGCAGTTGCCGCTTTGTATCAAAATTCGCTGCATCATAGCAGCATCAATCAGAAAAAAACGACAGCTTTAATGATCGCGCAAGAAAAAATCGATGAACTGACCGCACAAATCGAACAATCCCGCCCTGCTGCCGGGAGCTTGAACGAAACGACTGCATGGGAAAAAGATCGTTCTTTTCAAATCCATGTCACTGACACGGCATTAACGGAGCCGTTAACCATTCCCTGGGAACGAGACCAGGTGACATTGCAATCGATTGTTACGATGTCCCTGCACGGGCGTGAAGTTCAAAGATTGTTGGCAGTCACGGTATATTGGGGCGATTCATCCGGGAAAAGCAGCGAATGAAAGAGGTTATCGTGCATGCGAAGGGATTATCTGAAAAACAACCGTGGAGCGGCGCTCATTGAAGTGCTGGCTGCTGCTGCGATTGCCGCTGTCGTTTTAGCGGCCAGCATTACGATTTTTTATTCCATCCATGCTTTATGGGCATCCAATAAACAAACACAGCAGAAGCTCTCGGAACAAGCGAGGATCACAAGTTTGCTGCAAAGCCGCTTATACAGCGTTGTATACGCGGAATTCGAGTCAGCCAACCGCTTGCTGTTCATCACGCATGATCAGCATTATTACGCTCTGGAGCACAACGAACACGCAGCAACATTAGTATTGGCAGAAGCAGATTCATATGCCAAGCTGAAAGATAAACAGTACAGCCATGCAATCGAAGCGAGCGGCCAAATTTTGCAAATCAAAGCTGAAACGGTGGACGGACATCCGATCATCTCCAAACAAATCAAGCGTCCACAAGCCTTTTTCATCCAATTTCGTTAACGCATCCCC
>CALKAN010000275.1 GCA_937983035.1 uncultured Paenibacillaceae bacterium
TTACAATAATTGACCGGATTGTCCGGTTCGTATTCCATCGCTTTTCGAAAATACTTCAGCGCCTTATCGTAATTGTAACGGTCCAGACATTGGACGGCCCTTTCGAAAAAAAACGTGGCATCCATGTGCAAGTGAATCACATTCGAATCCGGCTTCGCTGCCACATCTTTCTTCTGCATATAAGGCACCTCCATTCATTGCAATCTCCTTCAGTATAACACAGAAAGAGATGCAAAAACTACAAGAGGCTCCTTTCGGCTAGACGCCGCGGGACTTAAACAAAGTGCTGATCGAACCGCCGTCCATAATAATTTTGATGCATTGCACGAGCAAATCAGAAATGGACAGCACTTTAAACCGTTCAGAAGGCGGCTCCGGGATAGGGATCGAGTCCGTGACAATGAGCTCTTTAATTCCAGGATGATCCAGTTTCTGCATGGCATCGCCGGAAAATACGGGATGCGTGGCGCAAACATAAGCATCATTGGCGCCCATTTCCTTCAACCCTTCCACCACATTGACAATCGTCGATCCCGTATCGATCAAATCTTCAATGATGATCGGCGTCTTCCCTTTCACGTCTCCGATAATGTGAGTGATGACCGCTTCATTGTGGGCTGGCCTTTTTTTAATCATAATGGCAAACGGAGAGTCCAAATAATTTGCCAATTTCTCTGCCGTGCTCGCACGCCCGGCATCCGGCGATACGACGATCGGATTAGGAATATTCAATGATTTCAAATAATCGGTAATCACATCAAGCGCGGTCAAATGATCGACAGGAATGTTAAAGAAGCCTTGGATGGCCGGCGCATGCAGATCAATCGTAATAATCCTTGACGCCCCCGCCGTCGTCAGCAGATCGGCGACCAGCTTCGCCGAAATCGGCTCCCGCGGAGCGGACTTCCTTTCTTGACGCGCATATCCGTAATAAGGAATAATGACATTCACGGTTTTCGCCGATGCCCTCTTCGCAGCATCGATCATCACTAAAAGCTCCATCAGCAGTTCATTGATCGGATGACTGAACGACTGCATCAAAAACACATGACAGTTCCGAATCGTTTCCTCGTAATGCACATAAATTTCTCCGTTTTTAAAACGGGACAATTTCACTTCTCCAAGCGGCATGTTCAGCCCTTGGCTCACTTTCTTGGCCAGTTTGTCATTGGACGAACCAGCAAAAATTTTCACTCTCTCCCTGTTCATTTGGCAACCTCCATGCAAACTCTCGACAAGCTCCGCTGCTTATCGACATTTTTCTTGAGCAGAGTTTGTAAATGACCCAACCAATCGCATATCATGTTAAAACGGAACCATCATGCGCCTGCGGCGGTCAAACACGGCCAGCTCGGTAAATCCGATCTCTCTCAGCAGCGCCCGCGCTTGATCCAAATACTGGCCTACTCGCTCCGGCTGATGAGCGTCAGACCCGACCGTAAGCGGTATTTGCTGCTGCAAGCAATATTCGAGCATCCGCCTGGAAGGAAACATTTCTTTTGCCGGCATGCGCAGGCCGGAAGCATTCAGCTCGATCGCCCCGTCATGCGCTTTAATGACATCCAGCGTTTCCCGTTCCAAGTCCCAAACGTCCTCTTTCGGCGCATAGCCAAACCGTTTGATCACGTCCACATGACCGATATAATCATAAAAGCCGGTTCGCGCCGCTTTTTGCACGGCATCATAATATTGCTTGTACACTTCCAAAATGTCTTTTCCTTCCCAATTGTGCACCTGACGGTAATCCGTTACGTCCCACTCGCCGAGAAAGTGAACCGAACCAATCACGTAATCCCATGGATATTGAGTCACATAACGCTCAATTTCTTCTTCGTACCCTTCGATGTAATCCGCTTCCAGCCCGACTTTAACATCGATCTGATCCCGATATTTTTCTTTTAAAGCGAGGCATTCTTCGACATATTTTGGCAATTCATCTGCCGGCATCGCCATTTCCGGATAATATTCTTCCGGCTTCACGTGGATCAGCGGCATATGATCAGATAGACCGATCTGATCATATCCCAGCTTGATCGCCTGTTGGATGTATTGCTCTAACGTCCCTTCCGCATGGCCGCACCTGTTATGGTGCGTATGATAATCAACGAGCATGGCGCCTGCTCAGCTCCTGCAGCACCTCATCAAACGGAAGCTTCTGTTCTTGAAGAAGCACGAGCAAATGATAAATCAAATCACTGGCCTCATTTCTCAGTTCAACGGGATCTCTGTTCTTGGCGGCGATGATCACTTCCGCCGATTCTTCTCCGACTTTCTTTAATATTTTATCGACGCCTTGATCGAACAAATACGTCGTATATGCGCCTTCCGGCCGCTCTGCTTCCCGTTTCGCAATGATGCTTCGCAAAGCGGATAAAATTTCGTAAGAAGCGCTGGCGGACGACTGACCTTCGCCTTCCGCCTGCACGTCTGCGCCAGCTTCATGCAAACTTTGTTCGAAACAGCTGTATGTTCCGGCATGGCAAGCAGGTCCCTTTGGCACGACGGTAATGAGGAGCGCATCCGCATCACAATCGGCATGAATAGATCGAATCGTCTGCGTATTGCCGGAAGTGGCCCCTTTATGCCAAAGTTCCTGCCTGGAACGGCTCCAAAACCAAGTCTCGCCGGTTTCCAGCGACTTCTGAAGCGATTCCCGATTCATGTAAGCCATCATTAACACTTGTTTGCTGACCGCATCTTGCACAATGGCTGGAATTAATCCGTCTTCATCCCATTTCAGCTCGTCTATTTTGACATTGTTCGTTTTCGTCATCGAACTTCAACCCCTTTTTGCTTCAAATAGCGCTTCAGTGAAGGGATAGAAACTTCCTTAAAGTGGAAAATGGACGCCGCCAGTCCAGCATCTGCTTTTCCTTCCGTGAAAGCTTTGTAAAAGTCTTCTTCGTTGCCTGCGCCGCCGGAAGCGATCACTGGAATGTTCACCGCTTCGCTCACAGTTTTCGTAAGCGCGATGTCAAATCCATCCTTCGTTCCGTCAGCATCCATGCTGGTCAGCAAAATTTCGCCCGCTCCTCTTTGCTCTGCTTCTTTTGCCCATGCTGCCGCGCGCAATCCAGTCGCTTTCTGCCCGCCTTGGATATAAACTTCCCAATCTTGCCACTCTTCATTAAATTTCGCGTCAATGGCTGCCACGATGCGTCCCGAGCCGAATGCGCGTGCGCCTTCGGAGATTAAATTGGGATTGTTTACTGCCGCTGAATTCACGCTCACTTTATGCGCGCCTGCGTCGAGCAGTCTCTTCATGTCATCAACGGATGAAATGCCTCCGCCGACGATGAGGGGAATGGAGATCGCTTCCGCAGTCCTTGCGACTGCTTCCGCCGTAGCTGCCCGGCCTTCTTGCGATGCGGAAATATCCAAGAAGACAAGCTCATCCGCCCCCTCTTTGTCATAAAGAGCAGCCAGTTGCACCGGATCTCCTGCATCTCGCAGCTGAACAAAGTTCACTCCCTTTACGACACGCCCGTCTTTAACGTCCAAGCAAGGGATAATTCGTTTAATGGACATATTATTTCCCCCTACAATTTGGATTTGGAATTGATTACAGCACGCCTTTTGTGGAAGGCACGCCCTTAACCCGCGGATCGAATGATGTGGCTTCGTCCAAGGCTCTGCCAAGCGCTTTGAAGACCGCTTCAATCATATGATGGGTGTTTTTCCCGTAATGCACGATGACATGCAAGGTCATCCCGGCTTCCAAAGCTAATTTCCATAAAAACTCATGCACTAATTCCGTTGAAAATGAACCGACAAGCTCAGATGGATATTCCGCTTGATACTCCAAGTGCGGCCGATTGCTTAAATCGATGACGATTTGCGCCAGCGCTTCATCCATCGGTACAAAAACGGACGCATAACGGCGAATTCCCGTCTTGTCGCCCAGCGCTTCCTTGAGCGACCGGCCAAGACAAATTCCGATGTCTTCCACCGTATGATGATCGTCAATTTCGATATCTCCCTTGGCATGAACGGTCAAATCAAACTGTCCATGTCTGGCGAATAAATCGAGCATATGATTCAGAAAAGGCACGTCGGTCTCCAGCTTCGTATTGCCGCTGCCGTCGATTGTAAAAGACAACTGAATATCCGTTTCGCCCGTCTTTCGCTTCACTGAAGCACTGCGCACTGCTTTTTGATCACTCATCTTTATTCTCCCTCTTTCATCTTTCAACTTCACTCATATTTGAGCTGCACTGTCCGGTCATATTTGAGCTCCACTGTCATTTCATCGCTCCAACTTTGCTTTCTTATTCAGACAGATGCTCTGTTTCCAATCTGATTTGAACGGCACGGGCATGGCCTTCCAGCTCTTCAAGCCGCGCCAGCCTCATAATATCCGGACCATTTTTCATCAGCGCTTGCCGGCTGTACCGAATGACGCTCATTTTCTTATAGAAATCATCCACATTCAGCGGCGATGAATAACGAGCCGTTCCGCCAGTGGGCAATATGTGGTTTGGACCTGCGAAATAGTCGCCGACCGGCTCGGTGCTGTAAGGCCCTAAAAATATGGCGCCCGCATTGCGCACCTTATGCAGCCAATCCATCGGTTCCTGCACTTGAATCTCAAGATGTTCCGGCGCGATCTGATTCACAAGTTCGATCCCTTCGTTCAAATCATCCACTAATATAATCGCGCCATTCTGTTCCAAAGAAGCTGAAGCGATCGATTTGCGCGGCAAGGACTCTAACTGACGAGCCAGCTCTTGCTTCACATTCTCGGCCAGCTCGGCGGAATCCGTAACGAGAATCGCCGACGCCAGCTCGTCATGTTCAGCTTGCGAGAGCAAGTCTGCGGCAACGTAAGCCGGATTCGCCCCGGCGTCCGCTAAGATCGTAATATCCGTCGGGCCGGCTATGCTGTCGATATCCACGATGCCATAAACGTAACGCTTTGCCAGCGCTACATAAATGTTTCCCGGACCGCAAATTTTGTCTACCGCCGCGATCGATTCTGTTCCGTATGCAAGCGCAGCGATCGCGTGCGCGCCTCCGATCCCGTACAGCTCAGTTACGCCGGCCAAATCCGCCGCCACAAGAATCGCGGGATGAATCCCTTCTTTGCCCGCCGTTGCCGGAGGCGTCACCATGACGATCTCCTTTACTCCTGCAACTTGGGCCGGAATAATATTCATCAGCACCGACGAAGGATAAGCAGCCGTTCCCCCCGGCACATAAAACCCAACGCGGCGCAGCGGCGTGAGCATCATTCCCAGCATCGTTCCATCTTGATCCAAGTCAAACCACGAATTCCGTTTCTGTTTTTCATGAAATTTGCGAATGTTGTCAGCCGCTTTGCGCAATGACTCGACAAATTGCGGTTCTACTTGTTCATATGCTTGTTTCATGACCGAAGGATCAATGCGAAACGATGTTTGGCGAACACCGTCGAACTGTTCGGAATATTTCCTCAGCGCCTCGTCCCGGTCACGCGCCACCGTCTCAATGATCTGTTTCACCGATCGATGCTGCTCGTCTGTCCCGTACTCTGCATGCCGCTTCATGTTAAACTCTTCCGCTCGCACAATCTTCATTTTGCCGTCGCCTCCGTTCGTTCCAGCTGATCACAAATGGCTTGAATCCGGTCATGCTTCATCCGATAACTCACCCGGTTCGCGATTAAACGGCTCGTAATCGGGAACATCACTTCCAGCTCGCACAACCCATTTTCCTTAATCGTTCGTCCGGTTTCCACCATATCCACGATCCAATCAGACAAGCCGATCAGCGGAGCCAATTCAATCGACCCGTTTAATTTAATGATTTCCACTTGCAGCCCTTTTTCCCGGAAATATTGAGAAGCCACATTCGGATACTTCGTCGCCACTTTCGGATGCAGCGACGGTTTTCGGTCAGGGAGCCCGATCACCGACATGCGGCAGCGGGCAATTCCCAAATCTAGCAATTCAAAAACATCCCGATTGTCTTCCATCAATACATCTTTGCCCACGATGCCAATGTCTGCCGTTCCGTACTCCACGTAAGTCGGGACATCCACCGGTTTTGCCAAAATAAATTCAATCCCCAAATCCGGAATCGGCAAAATCAACTTGCGCGTATCATCCAAATTCGGCGGGATCGGCAAGCCTGCATTTCGAAACAATGCTGTCGCCTGCTCATAGATCCGGCCTTTGGGCATCGCAACTCGCAGCATATCTTTCACGTCTTGTCTCCTTCCTTTCACTTAAATGCACTGATTTCATCGCATTGCAACTTCGCTTGCTCCGTCTTCTCATCTTCATCCGCAC
>CALKAN010000276.1 GCA_937983035.1 uncultured Paenibacillaceae bacterium
CTTTCCCCCCGGGAAACTTAGCAAAACTCATCCCGACCACTGTTTCACCAGCGTTGGGAACACGCTTGGTTCGCACGACCATATCCATCATAAAGCTTCCAATTACCACGATGCTCATATGTAATCCCCCCGATTAGATTTATGGTTTCAATTCATCGGTTAATTTTTTGCCCAAACTTCCACCAGGATGGTATAAATAAAAGTCTTGTTTAGTAAAATTTTTCATACGGCTCGTTGTAACCGCTAAGGCATCCCCGATCGCTAGTTGCAACAAAGCGCTCGTCGTCGGCGCCAGCCCCAAGTGATCTGCTTCCCTCTCATATTGATAAGTTAAGGCGACGTCAGATCGCTTCGCTAATGTGGAATGTTCATTTTTTGTGATCGCGATTTTGGGAGAGCCGATCTTCTCCACGATTTGCAGCATGTTCAGCACTTCCGCGGTCTCACCGCTGTTTGAAAGTAAAATCACTACGTCACGTTTTTCGATCATTCCGCTGTCCCCATGTACAGCCTCAGCAGAATGAACAAAAAAAGCCGGTGTACCTGTGCTCGACAAAGAAGCAGCGATTTTCTTGCCGATGTGACCAGACTTGCCAACGCCAGTGACCACAACTTTCCCTTGACAATTCTTTAAGTAGGAGACTGCTTTGCTGTAATCTTCACTAACATGATCAATGATTTTCATTAACGCATCTGCTTCGTTGCGAAGAGATTGTTTGATCAGCTCCATTTCCATTTTCATCTTCCTCCTTGTGTAAAATATACCATGAAATGTGTTAACGTTTACACATGGATTATGCTATCCCCCTTCCCTATTAGTAAGTTTGTAATCTATATTAAAGCGCTTTAATATGTAAACGTTAACACAAGGTCGACAAAAATAGGATTGTCCTCCACGAACGTTTAATATTTTCGGACAATTGGCGGTGTAATTCTTTCTCTGGAATTTCTCGCCAAACGATCAATGATGCAATCGCCCGCTTTTTCTCCTATTTCCGCTGGATTTTGTTGAACGACGGATAATCGATTATGAAATAATGGAGAAAGATCCAGATCGCCAAATGACACGACTTCAATGTCTTGCAGGTCCATACCTAACTCATGCATCCCAAGATACAATCCGTAGGACATTTCATTATTCGAAGAAAATATTGCAGTAGGCGGCTCCGGTAAATTCAACAAATAGTGTGCAGCTTTAATCCCCGATTCTCGCGAATAATCTCCCTCATATACATAATCTTGCTGCACCTGTAAACCAGCTTGAACCAGCGCCTCACGCACTCCTGCATAACGTTCGACGGCGGTGTGTATAGCTTGCGGCCCTTTAATAATGCCGATATTACGATGCCCGTGTTGCAGCAACAGACGCGTCGCCTCCTGAGCGGCAACTCGGTTGTTTTCCGCCACCACGTCCGCGGTGATTCCTTCAATTCTTCGGTCGATAAGTAAGATATAGATGCCACTATTGCTCATCGCGCGAATCGTCTCTTGATTGCCGCCAGTTCCAGCGAGCACAATGGCCTCAACGCGCTTTTCCATTAGGACCTGCATCGCCTTCAGTTCTTTGCTCGGGTCCTCTTCCGAATCTATAATGAGTAGATGATAGTCAATCTCCATACATTTTCTCTGCAGCTGTCTGGCAATCGTCATAAAATAAGAGTTCGTCATATCCGGTACGATCATGCCAATGCTGCGTGTCTTCTCTTGTTTTAGGCTACGTGCAATCGAATTCGGTTGATAGTTCAGTTTCTTTACAACGGCAAGCACTTGGCTGCGTACTTGTTCGCTTACATAACCACTATTGTTGAGCACTCTAGAGACAGTAGCTGTTGATACTCCAGCTTCTTTAGCTACATCTTTAACGGTGAGTTTTCGCATGAAATATAGCCTCTCCTGTGTAAACGTTTACCTATGTGTTTTGCATTGAGTTTATCTTATCCTCATTGGATTTGTCAAGCCTAATATCCTATTGCGAGGTTTTGTTTTCATAGGAAAATGCCCGAAACCGAGTGTAACCGCGATCTTTGGCGTGCAAATGAAAGATCGCCAAAGCATAGCACGATCTGCTCTGTCCCGGGCCGGAACCAAATGAAGACCATCTAATCACAAATATCCGAAGTTCGATCCATTCTAAATCTCTTTCTTATACCCACCACATGTCGCCGAGCGACTCTTTAATCATAATTTGCTGCAAGTTTTCTGCTGCTTTCGTGAATCCTTCATCGATAGACATCAGGCCGTCTTCATGTTCAATGCTGACGACATAATCGTAACCGACAAGACGAAGCGCGCTGATAATATCGGCCCAAACTTTCATGTCATGTCCATAGCCGACAGTACGGAACTGCCACGCTCTATCTAGCATATTCGAGTACGATTGCATATCGGTGATGCCGTGGATATTGATATTGTTCTGATCCATGGACGTGTCCTTGGCATGAAAATGATGGATTGCACCCGCCTTGCCCAAGTAAAGCACGGCTTGCACCGGATCGATGCCTTGCCACCACATGTGGCTCGGATCAAGGTTAGCGCCAATTACTTCGCCTACTGCCTCCCGCAGGCGCATCAAGGTTGCCGGTGTATGAACGGAGAAGCCCCCGTGCAGTTCTAGACCGATCTTCACTCCGCGCTTCTCTGCTTCTCTTCCCGCTTCCTGCCAATACGGAATCACCTTGTTCTCCCATTGCCATTTTAGTACTTCCTGAAAGTCATTCGGCCACGGAGCAACCGGCCAGTTCGGATATTTCGCATCTTCGGAATCGCCGGGACAGCCGGAGAAGGCGTTGACGACTTTTACATCCAGCTTCTGAGCCAGATCGATCGTCTTTATCAGAACATCATGAAATTCTTGCGCAATTTTTTTCTGCGGATGAAGCGGATTGCCATGGCAGCTGAATGCGGAAATTTCAATGCCTCTTGAATCGACCAATTGCTTGAACGCTTTTAATTTGCTTTCATCTGCCAACAGCTCATCGGGATTGCAGTGCGCATTGCCGGGATAACCGCCTGTCCCGATTTCAATCGCTTCCAATCCTTTTGATTTAATGTAGTCGAGCGTTTCTTCCAATGACTTCTGGGAAAACAGTACGGAAAATACACCGAGCTTCATATCCTGACCACCTCCATGGATATTGGGCTGCTGGATATTGTTGGATCCGAGCAGACTCTACACCGTATTATAGCATTTTATGAAGATAATAGAATAAAATTTTGCTAAAAGGCAATTTTTTAGACAATGTTGAAAAGATGTAAGAATGATGTCGATACTGGAATTGACAGCGCGAATATCGTATCATAGACTTAATTTAAGCACACGAAATGTGATATGATGGAGGTATCTGTTGAGAGCAGAATTTGCACAATGGAGACATGTGTTTAAATTAGATCCAGCCAAGGATATTGATGACGCATCTTTGCACAAACTCGCTGATTCAGGCACGGATGCGTTTATTGTTGGAGGCAGCGATGACGTAACGGCAGCGAATACATATGAACTGTACACAAGAATTCGAAAATTTGATCTTCCGATCATACTGGAAGTTACGAATGAAGAAGCTGTCGTTCCCGGATTTGACCACTACTTTATTCCGACCGTGCTGAACACGAAAGATGTGAAATGGATCATCGGCAAACATCAGCAAGTAGTGAAACAGTTTGAATTTCCGCTGCCTTGGGATCAAATTGCGGCTGAGGCATATGTCATTTTGAATGCGAATTGCAAAGCCGCGCAGCTGGCTCAAGCAGATGCTTCCTTGTCATTGGAAGATATTTGCGCGTATGCGAAGCTGGCCGAGCACTTTTATCGCTTTCCGATCTTTTACATGGAGTACAGCGGCGCTTATGGCAACATGGAATGGGTGAAGACGGTCCGCCGCGAGCTTCATCATGCGAGGCTGTTTTACGGCGGCGGCATTGATAATGAGGAGAAGGCAGTTCTGGCTTCTCAAGCAGCAGATACGATCGTAGTCGGCAATATTATTTATGAAAATTTAGAGCAAGCGCTGAGCACGGCAGCCGCTGTGAAAAGATCAAAGCTATTTTAATGGATGAAAGGTTTGTCACATATGATACACGGCATGCAAAACATACAACAGGCGATTTCAACATTGAATGAACGGCAGCAGCACGCGGCGACGACGACCGAGGGGCCGCTGTTAATCAGGGCAGGCGCCGGCAGCGGCAAGACGCGGGTTTTAACCCATCGCATCGCGTATCTGATTGCAACTGGAAAAGCAGCTCCGTGGAGCATATTAGCGATTACTTTTACGAACAAGGCAGCGAGAGAAATGAAGGAGCGGGTTTCCAGTCTTGTCGGTGCGGCAGGAGAAGACATATGGGTCAGCACGTTCCATTCGATGTGTGTGCGCATGTTGAGGAAAGACATCGAACGCATCGGTTATCATTCCAATTTTACGATCTTGGATGCCGCAGACCAATTGTCAGTCATTAAAAATTGCATGAAAGAATTAAATATCGATTCAAAGCGTTTTGATCCGCGAGGGATACAGGCTGTCATCAGCAGCGCGAAGAATGAACTGATCTCTCCGGACGCATTTGAAAAAAGAGCAGGCGACTATTATCAAGAAACCGCTTCCAATATTTATCAGCTATACCAAAAAAAGCTTCGCAGCAACCATTCGCTCGACTTCGACGATTTGATTATGAAGACGATCGAGCTGTTTCAGCAAGTGCCGGAAGTGCTGGAATATTATCAACATAAATTTCAATACATTCATGTGGACGAATATCAGGATACGAACCGCGCGCAATACATGTTGTGCAAGCTGCTGGCCCAGAAGCACCGCAACATTTGCGTGGTGGGAGACAGCGACCAGTCGATTTATAAATGGCGCGGCGCCGATATCAGCAATATTTTGAACTTTGAAAAAGATTATCCCGAAGCTGAAACGATTTTGTTGGAGCAAAATTACCGTTCTTCGGGAAACATCTTGAAAGCGGCGAACGCAGTGATCGCCAACAACCTTTCCCGCAAGCCGAAAAACTTGTGGACCGAGCAGGAAGACGGAGCAAAAATTCGTGTTTACCGCGCTCATTCTGAACATGATGAAGGTTATTTTGTAGCAGGAGAAATCCGCAAAAATATCGAAAAAGGAAGAAAATTTCGCGATCATGCGATTTTGTACCGAACGAATGCGCAGTCGCGGGTGATGGAAGAAATTTTGATTAAATCAGACATTCCTTATCAGATCGTCGGCGGCATTAAATTTTACGATCGCATGGAAATTAAAGATATGCTGAGCTATTTGCGCTTAATCTCCAATCCTGAGGACGATTTAAGCTTGCTGCGCATTATCAACGTGCCGAAGCGCGGCATCGGCAGCGCCACAGTCGATAAGTTAGCTGCCCATGCGGCTGCCAAAGGAGTGTCGATCTTTTCTCTGCTGGACGATCTGTCCGATGTGGATATTACGGCAAGGGCTAAAAATCAGCTGACGCAATTTAAGGAGATGATCGATCATCTTTCCGCGATGACGGAATATCTGTCCGTCACGGAATTGACCGAGCAAATGCTGGAAATGACCGGCTACAGGGAAATTTACAGCAATGATCAGTCGTTGGAAGCGAGAAGCCGGTTGGAAAACATCGATGAATTTTTGTCAGTGACGCAAGAATTTGAACAAAGAAATGAAGATCGGACGCTCCTTGCGTTTCTTACGGACCTTGCTCTGATTGCTGATATCGACACGATGGATGACGACGACAGCGGAGAACAAGACGGAGTGACGCTGATGACGCTGCACAGCGCAAAGGGGCTTGAATTTCCAGTCGTATTTATCATCGGCATGGAAGAAGGCATTTTTCCTCATTCCAGAGTGTTTGAAAGCGATGATGAACTGGAAGAAGAGCGCAGACTGGCTTATGTAGGAATTACTCGCGCAGAGGAAGAACTTATATTAACGCATGCAGAAAGCCGGACGTTGTTCGGGCGGTTGAGCGCGAATGCGCCTTCCCGTTTTTTGAGCGAAATTCCTGATGAATTGAAAGATGAATTGTCCGCTGTTCAAGCGCAAAGCGCAATCAGGCAATCGTTTCAATGGCAGACTGGCAGCCGGAACTTACGGCAGACGGCCGAAGCCGGCATGAAGCGGCCGGGCTTGAATGCAGCGGGCGAATCGTTCCAGAACGGGGATAAAGTATCACACCGCAAATGGGGTACAGGGGTGGTCGTTTCCGTAAAAGGCGAAGGCGATGACCAGGAGCTTCATATTGCCTTCCCGGCGCCAATTGGCGTGAAGCGGTTGTTGGCCCGTTTCGCCCCAATTGAAAAAATAAATTAACTGGAAACAGGAGGGAACACAAAATGAAAAAAATATCGTTAAGCGTGCTTAGCTTGTGCGCACTCATACTGTTGTCGTTGACCCCTGTACATGCGCTGCATGAAGAAAATATGACTCATTCGGAAACAGAACAAATTGAAGTATATATTAACGGCGATCATGAACCGTTGCAGCAAACGCCTGTCTTTATCGAAGGGGAACTGTACGTTCCGATGAAAGAGATTTATGAAGCTTTTGATGCGGCAGTGCGGTGGCATCAAGAAGATCACAGCGTATCGGCTTCGTTTGCTCAAGGCGAATTGATTGTAGACTTGGAAACACTTGCGATTCGAATGGAGACGAATGCCGGCCTTGACGAATCGGCAGAGACATTGTTGTGGCCGATGACCGCGCAAATATTGAACGGCCGGGTGATGGTGCCGCTGCAAGTGGTGGGCGAGAGCTTGGATATTCAAGCAGAGTTCAGCGAACAATTAGGCTATATTTTGTTCGATACTGAAACAGAGATCGCGCCGATCACGACGGTGCAGGAAAAAGGCTTGACAGCCGATCCGTACATCATTGCCGACTTCTTGTCTTTTTTAATCCAAGAGAGCACGGAAGATAAGCTGCAAGTTTCTGCTGACACGTATCAAATGCTGGTGCAGCATTCAGAAACATTATTTGTTGAAGACAAGCAAGATGCTGCTTTAGAGGAGCAGGCTGAGGAAATAAGCGTTTATGATTGGATGAACGGCAGCGATCCTGCGGATCGAATTGTGAAAACAGGCGCTTTGCTGGTAAGCCGAGTAGAAGTCAAGCAAGTAGCCGGAGACATGAAATTGTCAGTCATTGAAGGAACTTTTCAAGATGAGGATCAATCGAAAGGAATCATTTATTATTTCGGAGAAGCAGATGCAGCCGAACAAATGTTGATTGATCTTATTTGTCTCAAAGTCGGTGAATTTACTGCAGATGAAGAGACGGATTCCCGTTCCGCAGCCAGTGAAAATAAAGTAATTGTAGCTGTGGCGGGCGCTTTGCTGCCAGAAACAAACGAAGACAGTCAAAACAGGCAGCCATGAAACGATGATCGACATCTGAAGGGATGATAGCACCGTGTCCGACATGCAATTAATGGAACAATTGATCGAGCAGATCAATCGGCATGACTATTTGTACTATACGCTGGATCAGCCGGAAATCAGCGATGCGGAATACGATAAACTGTATGATCAGTTAGTAAAATTAGAAGAAAAAACCGGCGTGCGCCTGCCTCATTCGCCGACACGAAGAATCGGGGGCGAGCTGCTCAGCGGTTTCGAGCCTCATCGGCATTTATCGCCGTTGTGGAGCTTGGACAAAGCGCAGACGAAAGAAGATTTGGAAGCATGGGTGAAACGAATTGAACGAATAGCCGCTGAATACAATAAGGCGCATCCGAATGATCCTTTGCCTCCGTTTCGCTTCGGTGTAGAATTGAAATTTGACGGCTTATCGATCAATTTGACTTATGATCAAGGAGAGCTCGTGCAAGCGGCTACTCGCGGAAACGGAACAGTTGGCGAAGGCATCTTGGCGCAGGTGAAAACGATTCGTTCCATTCCGCTGCGCATCCCCTATCAAGGCGGCAGGCTTGAGGTTCAAGGGGAAGGGATCATGCGCTTGTCGACGCTGGAAGAATACAATAAAACTGCGGAAGAACCGCTCAAGAACGCCCGCAATGCCGCAGCCGGCGCATTGAGGAACTTGGATCCGCGGGTGACTGCCAGCCGAAAGCTCGATGCATTTTTCTATAATGTAGGCTTTTCAGATGAGCCTTTGTTCAGCAATCAAGAAGAAATGCTTCAATTTTTGCGGGACAATCAGTTTAAAGTGAATCCGTACATCCATTTTTTCGATTCGATTGAAGAAGTGCATGAAGAATTGCAGCGCATCGATGAAACAAGGCTTGATCTGGACTATTTAATCGATGGCGCCGTGATCAAAATTGACGATTTTCGCACGAGAGAAGTGCTGGGCTATACGGATAAATTTCCGCGATGGGCGATTGCTTTTAAATTTAAAGCCGAAGAAACGACCACGATCTTAAAAGAGGTCGTATGGGAAGTCGGCCGGACGGGAAAAATTACGCCGGTCGCAAAAGTGGAACCGGTAGACATCGGCGGCGCAACCGTGCAAAATTGCACGCTCAACAATGCGCAGGACATCGCCCGCAAAGGTTTGACGCATGCGATTGGTTCCATGGTGTATATTCGCAGATCCAACGATGTCATCCCTGAAATATTGGGCAAGGCGTCAGAAGAAAATGACGGGCAAGAAATCGTGGTCCCGAAGCAATGTCCGGCTTGCGGATCGACATTGGTTCAAATCGGCGCCCATCTTTATTGTGAAAATAAATTGCACTGCGCGCCGCAAATCATCGGACGGATTACGCATTTTGCATCCCGAAATGCGATGGACATTGCCACGCTCAGTGAAAAGACGGTCGAGCAGCTGCATTATTCGCTGGACTTGCATGACCCGGCGGATTTATATGATTTAACGTACGATGATTTGATTCAATTGGAAAGATTTGGAGACAAGAAGACGCGAAATTTGCTGCAGGCGATAGAAGACAGCAAAAACAGAGATTTAGCTTCATTCTTGTATGCGCTGGGAATTCCAAATACCGGCATAGCGACGACGAGAATGCTGGCAGATCATTTTCAAAGTTTGGATGCGGTTCGCCGTGCGACAAAAGAAGAGCTGACTGCGCTTCCCGATATCGGGGAGATCGTTGCGGATAGCATTGTGAATTTTTTTCAAGATGAAACGATCAATCGGAGCATCGATCGGATGCTGCAAGCAGGCGTGAATCCTGTGATGGAACAGCAGCCGGTTCAAGCGATTGACAGCATCTTCAGCGGCAAAACGGTTGTCCTGACCGGCACGCTCAGCACGATGACCCGGGATGAAGCGAAGAAATTGTTGGAGCAAGCGGGGGCGAAAGTGACCGGGAGCGTCACGAAGAAGACGGACTTTTTAATCGCTGGAGAGAAGGCCGGCAGCAAACTGGCTAAAGCGCAAGAACTCGGCATTGAAATTATCGAAGGCGAAGAAGAGTTATTGAAAAAGTTGAATGGAAATTAATACAGAACAGCTCGTTGTCCAAAAAGCGCGATTACGCGCTTTTTTTTTAATGTCAACCGCCATATGACGACAGATTGCCGATTGTGAGCAAAATAAAACTAAGAGCAAAATAAGCAAAGATTATGGAAAGATGACAAGAATTTAGTAGAGCAATGGGAAAGATTGTGCTAATCTCGATCTAGTTCGAGAACATCGCTGGATCAAAGGAGGCACGATGAAATGGGGATCGATCGCAAAGCATTAGTGTTCAGGCATCATCCGATCATCCGGCAAATTGAGCCGTTATCTCCGATGTCGCTGGGCAACGGCAGTTTCGGCTTCAGCGCCGATGTAACAGGACTGCAATCATTCCAAGAAGCATACGAAATTCCATTGGGAACGCAGTCGCACTGGGGGTGGCACAGCACAGGCGGAAGAAATAAATATCAATTGGGCGACAACCGTTTGCAAAATTTGGATACATACGGCAGACCCGTGCCTTACCCGTTGTGGCCGGAAGATCGGGAGGAAGAACATCATTGGCTGCGGCAAAATCCGCACCGGCTCCAGCTCGGAAATATAGGATTCAAATTTTTTAAGTCAGACGGATCAGTTGTTCAGGCAGAAGAACTGGAAGAAATTGAACAGCAGCTCAACTTATGGGAAGGCATTCTTTACAGCCGGTATCGCATAGAAGGCGAGCTTGTTGAAGTCGAAACATGCGTCGCTTCGAGCTCTGACCAAATCGGCGTCAAAATAAAATCTTCGCTGGTTGCGCAAGGCAGAATCCATCTTTTTGTTCGTTTTCCAGGTCCTGATATGATTCATCGAGCTTGGGACAAATCGATTTTTCCAGATTGGGACAATGATGACCGTCATCAAAGCACGGTTCTGCTTCAATCAGACAATCAATGTTGGGTCGAGCGTTCGATGGATGACGATCGGTATGAAGTGCGGTGGTGCTGGACTGCTGGAACGGTCAAACAAGCCGGCGTTCACGAATTTGTGCTTGAACCGTCAGCAGATGCAGGCGAAACATTCGAGTGTTCTTTTCACTTTGCTGAGAATAAGGCAAGCGAACCTGCTTCCGTGGAGTCCATTCAAGCTGACAGCAAAACATACTGGGAACAATTTTGGCTGAGAGGAGGTGCAGTCACTTTCGAAGGAAGCACAGACCCTCGCTGGCATGAACTCGAACGCAGGGCAGTGCTGTCGCAATATTTGACGGCGATTCACAGCAGCGGGCCGATACCGCCGCAAGAGACTGGTCTGATGTATAACAGCTGGTTTGGAAAGCCTCATCTCGAAATGCATTGGTGGCATGCTGCTCACTTTCCGATGTGGGGAAGAGAGTCTTATTTGGAAAGAGGGCTGGAGTGGTACAACAAGATTTTGCCGAAAGCGATTGAATTAGCGGAAAGCCAAGGTTATAAAGGGGCGCGCTGGCCTAAAATGACCGATTATGACGGCAACCAAAGTCCGTCTGCTGTCGCAGCCGTCCTCATCTGGCAGCAGCCGCATCCGATCGCTCTGGCGGAATATTTGTACCTGGCCAATCCGAGCCGTCAAATTTTAGAGAAATTTAAGGAGATCGTGTATCAATCCGCAGATTTCATGGCTGATTATGCCGTATGGCGAGAAGACAGAAAAGCATATGTGCTTGGGCCGCCGTTAATACCTGCGCAAGAATGCCATAAGAATTGGAATATTGGCGTTATGGATTAGAGACGGCTGCAGCGTGGGCGGAGAGACTGGGCGAAACGCCGAATCCGAAATGGAAAGAAGTCGCGGATCATTTGGACGAGCTTCCGCAGAAGGACGGTGTTTATCTCGCGCATGCGAATTGTCCGGACACTTTTGAACGTTATAACCGGGATCACCCGTCTATGCTCGGCGCAATGGGCATGCTGCCAGGCAAATTAGTGGACCCGGAAGTGATGCGCGCAACGGTTTATAAGGTGAAAGACGTTTGGCAGTGGCCTACTTCGTGGGGTTGGGATTTCCCGATGGCTGCGATGACAGCCGCGCGTCTTGGGGAACGAGCGCTTGCCGTCGATTATTTGTTGATGGACGCACAAAAAAATACGTACCTTCCGAATGGCCATAATTATCAGCGCGAAGGGCTGTATGCTTATCTCCCCGGCAACGGCGGGTTGTTAATTGCCGTAGCGATGATGGCGTGCGGCTGGCAAGGACATGAGGGAGAACATGCTCCCGGTTTTCCTGATGACGGAAGCTGGAAAGTGCAATGGGAAGGATTGCGTCCATTATTATAAGAGGCAGATGCAATTTTCATTAAAACAGCTGATCTATTTAGATCAGCGCCTGAGAAAAAATTTGCAGATTTCATTTTGCTCAGCCCAGCCGGCAACTTGTTGCAGGGACCGTTGTTCCTGTTCAGGTTGTGCTGGTGCTGGGCGTTTTTTTGTTCATGGACATTTTTTTGTATTCTTTGGGAGACATATGCGTGATTTGCTTGAATTTGCGATTGAAATGAGATACGCTCGCATACCCGACTTTTTCTGAAATTTCAATCATTTTCAGAGAAGATTCCCGCAGCAGCCGCTGGGCCTCTCTGATGCGCAATGTATTGATATATTCCGTGAATGTAAAGCCGGTTGTCTGTTTAAACAATCTGCTGAAATAAAACGGGCTGATATAAAATTGTTTTGAAATATGTTCGAGATGCAGCGGCAAATGAAAGTTTTCATTGCAATAATAAATGATTTCTGACATTTTGGCATGCATCGTTTGCGATTCTTTTGGCGGAGAATCTGCAGCTTTTCTGGCAGCAAGCAGCAGCAATTGCACGATGAGAGATTCAAAATACAACTCCCTTCCCAACAGCTGTTCCTCTTTTTTCTCTCGCATCATTTGAAAAAGCAGTTGTTCGATCATGCTTTGTTCTTGCGGATTGAACTCCACTTGTTTGTTCGCAGCATGAAAAGGAGAAAGCAGCAATTGTTTGCCGGCACGATCGTGTTTGTCCAAAAATGCATCATTGAAATAGATGACGATTCGCTCATGGTGAGGCATTTCGCTGTCTACGGTGCGGTGAATGTCGTATTTGTTAATGAACAGCATGGAACCGCTCTTCACCAAATAGCGGCTGTCTTCGATGTAATAATAGCGCTGCCCGGACATCAAGTAGTAAATTTCATAATATTCATGATAATGAAATGAGGACATCGTAAAATAGTTTCTTCTTTTCATTTGATTGATATCATAATAAGGTTTCATTGGACGGCCCCCCTGCATTGTATGCCTGTTTTCATCATATACGTCTATGGCAAGATATGCAAACTTTATCGAAATCCAGCAAGAGAGGCGTAGAGATTTCACTTGACGCTGTAATAAGATCGAAGTGTATTTAATCTTAGGGAGGTGAAGGATTAGCCTGCATTTCGTCCTGTTTGTTTGCAGCGGTTTGAAACAAAAAATACAATCTTTTTTTGCTGTTAATGTAAGCGCTTTTGTAGCGGAGATTAAAAATCCGGGAGGCGTATGAAATCATGAAAGGAAGCAGACGATTATTATTGTTGTTGAGCGTGTTGTTGATCGCATGGATCAGCGGCTGCGGAGGCACTGATGCCGATCAAGCTGCCGTTGAACAGTCAAAAGACGGTTCGACGGAGAAACAATCGGAAAGTCCGAATAAGCCGGTGCAGACAAACAAGGATGGAGAGAAGCAAGAAGTTGTCGTGTATTCTGCGAATGGCGCTTATTTAGATGAATATTACCGCGATTTTGAACAGTATATTGAGGAAGCGCTTCCGCATATTGAAATCACTTTGTTTTCTGCGAGAGAAGATGAATCGAAACATATCGATAATTTAATTTTGACAGGGCAAAATATTGATTTGTACTATAATTCAATCGGCGGTTTCTTTTCCGTGGCTCTGCAATATGATTTGGCATACGATTTAACTGATTTGATCAAAGAGCAAAATATTGACTTGAACCGATTTGAGCCCACATTAATTAACGCGCTTACAGAATTCGGCCATGGAGAAATTTGGGGCTTGCCGGTGTTTACGACATTAATGACGCTGTATTATAACAAAGGAATTTTTGACCAGTTTGGGGTTGAATATTTGACGGACGGCATGACTTGGGATGAAGTGTATGACAAGAACAGGCAATTGAGCCGTCAGGATGACAACAAAATTTACACTGGACTGGCCGTTTCGCCTTCTCACTTTATGCAAATGAACAATTTGTCGCTTCCATTCGTAGATCCGGAGACGAATAAATCGACGCTGGATCGCACCGAAGAGTGGAGAATGATTCTTGAGCCGTTCATCAGGCCTGCGCAAGAAGCGGCTTACCGGGCGAAAATCGAACAGCTTGGCGGGAAGCTGCCGTATTCCGGAGAGTTTTCAAAAGAGAAAGATTTAGCCATTTTCGGCATTTTCCATAACTGGTGGGTGAACAATGATCAGACGGATGTAGATTGGGACTTAGTTTCATTCCCAACGTTTCCTGACCGGCCCGGCGTAGGCTCTCAGTTGTACCCCACTTATTACGGCATTCCAAAATTTGCGGAAAATAAAGAAGGCGCTCTAGAAGTATTGAAATATTTGACATCGGATGAATTTCAAATGATTCTTTCCAAACGGGGCGAAATGGCTGTCGTCACGACTCCGGAAGTAGTAGAAGCGTTTGGCACGGAAAGCATCAGCAGTCATAGAAATTTGCAAGCGGTTTATTACAACGAATTTGCCCCGATCGCATTTAAGCACCCGCATGAAGGCACCGTGCGTTCGATTATTCAAAATAACCTTGTTGACATCGCTCTTGGCAACATCGATATTGTCACTGCGCTGCGAAACATGAAGGAAGAAGCGGATCTTGAGTTAGAAACTTTAATGAAATAATCTGAGAACAGGATTCCTGCCTGTCAAAGCAAACCGATGGACATGTAAATCAAGATGAACTCGCATATGTTGGCTGCATGATGTTGACGTGAAATAAACTAAAAACAATGTCAAGGGGCTGTTTGATAAGTCCTGAAAAAATCGATCGCGAGGAGAAATTCATTTTTCTCCTTGCGATTTTTTGTGTCTGCGGTTTTTTTCTATGAAAGCAGCCTGCGGGCGATTGCCGCGATTCCGAAGCGTACTTTTTCAAGTCCACGCAGAAAAAAATATTCGAACGATTGATTGCCCTTGATGTGACCGAAGCGGTCATGTGAAAGAAGGCTTTGATGAATTGATCCAAGATTATGTTCGTTACAATGAAAAACGAGCGTTGGAACATCAATCTATAGAAGAACGATTTTTTGCAGCTCGTGCAAAACTTACGGGAGTTTCTGCACAGTTAACGCATGCGCAAACACGTGAGCTTGATGTGACAAATAAACTAGGAAAGACTGTTTTTACCGAAACAGAAATTGTTGAAATCATGAAGCACTATGAAGAACGGTTTGCAAAAATGCAAAATGAGGAAGATTTGTTTTGCTGTCCTTTTTTCGCTCTGCAATCGTCTTACCTGCTGCTTCTTTTGTCAATGATCGCCCGGCCAATGACGGATGCAAGCAGGGCACAAGATGAATGAACGGCGGCGTTGCAGGCAAGGGGCATCATCAGGGTATAATTTGGGCCGCAAATGCTGACAATATAATCAAATAAAACTGTTGCATGCATATGAGAAATGGATTATAATAAAAACAAGGTCAAAGAAAGTCAAAGTCAGAAGACAAGTGACATCGGATTAGAACCGACTCTTGAGCGAACCTGTGAACAAGCAAGAGAATGAGTAAAAGGAACAGCAGGAGGAAAGTTGCATGCGTAGCATTTCGGATGTGATTGAACAATATTTAAAAGGGATCTTGGAACGAAGCCCTGATCAAATGATTGAAATCCAACGCAACGAATTAGCGCAGCAATTTAATTGCGTTCCTTCGCAAATCAATTATGTCATCAGCACGAGGTTTACGGTAGAGAAAGGATACATCGTCCAGAGCAAGCGAGGCGGCGGAGGCTATATTCGCATTCAAAAAGTCAATCTGCCGCCGAAATCGTCGCTGCACCGGCATTTGCTGCAATCGATTGGCGATGAGATTGATCAGCAATCTGCAGAAGGAATGTTGTTTCAATTAGAGGAAGGCGAAATTATCAGCAAAAGGGAATCGAATTTGATTCGCGCGGCGATCAGCCGCGAAGTATTGAACGTCGGTTTGCCTTATCGGGATCAGATTCGCGCAAGAATGATGAAAGCTATTTTCACTGCATTGTTAAAAAATTAATTTCATGGAAATGGTTATCCTAAATATGATATGAGCTGAATCAGACAGATGACATTATTGTGATGATTATCCATTGCAAAGGGGTGAGCTCCTATGGTTTGTCAAGAATGCCGGAATAACCCGGCCACGCTGCATTTTACAAAAATCATCAATGGAGAAAAGACGG
>CALKAN010000277.1 GCA_937983035.1 uncultured Paenibacillaceae bacterium
CGTTGTGACTGGAGTTCAGACGTGTGCTCTTCCGATCTGAAAAGACAAGTGCGACATGCTTTTTTCATTTCCGAGATAATACGTTTCGCCGTCGATGCTCGCGGTCATGCCTGCGCCGGGCAATGTTTGAATATTTTCCGCCGTCAATTCTTCGTCCAGCTGCCGCTCTGCAATTGCTTCCAGCACCGCAGCAGCAAGCGGGTGAGAAGAAGCTTTTTCCATCGCGTAAGCAGCTTTGAAAAATGTTGACTCATCCCACGCTTTTATCTTCATGACGCGCGGCTTTCCTTTTGTTAACGTGCCTGTTTTATCGAAGGCCAAAATATCGATTTTGCTGAGCTGCTCAAGGTAAACCCCGCCTTTGACCAATATGCCGTTGCGGGCATTGCGGGTAATGCCGGCGACGATGGCGATCGGCGACGATAAGATGAGCGCGCAAGGACAGCCGACGATCAGCACTGCCAATCCTTGATACACCCAGTCGAGCCATGCTTCGTTGAACAGAAGGGGAGGGACCAGCATGACAAAGACGGCAGCGATCATGATCAACGGCGTGTAATATTTGGCAAACCGGTTAATAAACAGTTCTGTCGGTGTTTTCGTCTCCTGCGCTTCTTGCACGAGCCGCAAAATTTTCGCCAAGCTGGAATCTTCGTAAGGTTTGTCGATGCGGATCTTGAGCAAACCTTCTGCGTTTAAGCTGCCGCCAAAGACGGAATCGCCGGCTGATTTGTCTACAGGCAGCGATTCGCCGGTGATGGCTGCTTCGTTTACAGAACTTGCTCCCTCGACGATCGTTCCATCGGATGGGATTTTCCCTCCGGCTTTAACCAAAACGATGTCCCCAGCTTTAAGCGACGCGATCGGAACTGTCTTTTCTTTGCCGTCCTCGATAACGATCGCTTCTTTGGGCGCCGTGTCCAGCAACGCTTCCACCGAGCGCCTCGCTTTTTCCATGCCGAGTCCTTCCAGCCATTCATTCAGCCCGAACAAAATCGCAACGAGCGCAGCTTCTTTCCATTCTCCGATCGCTGCAGCGCCGATTAAAGCAACGGTCATTAATGTATCGATGTTAAATATAAATCGGATTAAGTTTTTCAAGCCGCGCATGAAAGTCGTAAAACCGCTGATGAAGACGGCTGCTAAGTAAACTGGGATCAAAGCGGATGAGGGCATGAAAAATTCCAATGCCAAGGCTGCGACAAACAAAGCAGCGGAGATCAATACGAGAAACAGAAATCGATGATTGCTTGCTTGAAACCATTTTTTGAATGGATTGATTTGCGCCTGTGAATGGTCGTGATGCATGCCGGTGTTATGCTCATGATTTTCGATGAAAGCGCCGTCGGATTTCAATATTCGTTCCACTTCCTCCAACGGGATGCGCGGATCGAGCGTGAGTCTCCCGGAATTGTAATTCAGTCTAGCCGTGTCGCCGTAGGCCAGCTGTTGAATTTGCTTCTCCAAATCTGCAGCGCAGTTGCTGCAAGACAACCCTTTCACGCGGTATTCTTTCACATCAATCCCTGCCTTCTATGGGAAAAATTAATATATGAATGTATGTTCATATGATATGATAAAAACAAAAAACTGTCAATGGCGCTGCGCAAAAAAAGGCTGTTCAACCAAGCTTTGCATGGGAGATTGGAATGATTGCCGCGGAGTTGCTTATTTTTCCCCAAATATGCGCACTTCATCCTTTATGCGCAGTTCATCCTTGAGCCGCAGCAGGGGTTCAACCAATTGCGTCGTTCGGTGCGTACTGCTTTTTCGCCTTTCTAAGGACAGGGTGCTCATTGAAAGGAATGCAGACAAATAAAAAAAGCCTGTTCGAGACAGGCATTAGAAGAGGGGAATGTCGGGAAAAGATCGGATAGGTTTGGTGTGTTTCAGTTACAGGCCGGAAGCGATCATCGGTGAGCCGATCGTCAGCTTTATCTCGCCTGTTTCGCTGTGCCGGTGGAGAGCAGCCTGCAGATTGACTGCACCTGCATCATTTGAGTTTCTGCTCAGGCGAGGCGTATTTATTACCGCGCTGACGGTGGCATTATCTTCGTAAACATGACTGACATGGCTGTTCCAATAATATTGGAAGCTCGGCAGCAATTGTTCCTTATTTAGATTAGGATGGACATGGCCTTGCATCGTAATGTTCCAGTCCGGCTGCTTGATGCCGATCGCTTGAACAGTTTTATTCACGTTTGCCAGCTGCTGCCTGATCGATTCAAAAGAAAGATCGTTTTTGCCGGAAAGCATCATCGTTAAATAAGTGCGTCCGCCGGAAATTTTGCTCAAGCGCACAGTCAGTTCCATCTCACCGATGGCATGCTGAAGCTGAACGAAATGATCATCAGCGATGATGCTGCCTGAAGCGGGTTCGACTGCTAAACGATCAACGATAGCAATGAATTGATTATAAAGTTCTTCATCGTCAGCCGCATGTGCGTAGAGATCAGCATGCTTCAGCATCCATTGCCATTCCCCGCGCATCGTTTGTTCTGCATAGGAGTGCATGAATTGAAAATCCGCCATTCTGTCAGAGACCGGGTCTGAAGCGGCTTCATTCCATCCCGCCCAGCATATGGCAAGGATAATTGCAGCGCCAAAGATCATGCTCTTCTTCATCTTCAGTTTCATGTTCATCATGCTTTGCTCCATCATGATTCTCCCCCGACGTTTATATGAATCTTTCATCAATCTAAATCGTTACTCATAGGATGGTCGGTTTTAATAGAATTTATACATCGGGCAGGCAAAGATTGCCTTCGAATAAAATGATTCGTTTATGGTTAAAAAAAGAGTAGAAAGCAAACCGTTTCAGAAAATGTTGGAATTAGAAGAATGCTCATCATGGTTTCATGACGGTTTTATTTAAAGATGCTTTAGGAAACTTGAATGTTGAAAATGATGCAAATAGAGGCAGGTGAAAGCATGACGGAATCGATACGGTTTCAATTTCAAAATATGGATGAAGCAAATCGTGCATTTGAGACGCTGGCGGAACTTGGATACAGGCCGGTATTTGATACGAATGCGCGCCGGCCGGGAATTTACATTCGGCCTTACCGGCAAGATTTAACTTCTGCGATGGAGATCGCGCATGTGTTCGGCGGTGAACTGGATGCGGATCAGACAGCGTGGTCTGTTGAAGAGGCGGACTTGCGTCATCCTTTTCAAACTGGAGTCAGAGATTGGGAAAGTTATTAATGCGGCCAAGTTTGCTTCGGAAGCTGAAAATGCTCATATATTGACGCGAATATGGACAATATAACGGAAGCAGCATAAACAAAAAAAGGAAGGAGCATCAACATGACGGAACCAACCCATCGAGTGCAAGATTCCCTGGAACAAAGGGAGCAGGAACGTCAAAATCAGCAAAAGGCGCAGACAGGACAAGACCAAGTGAATGATATGATTCACGATAAAAAATTAGACGGGCCGAACCGGCCATCTACTTAAATCGCCGGACGAACGAAGCTGTGCATTGCATTTTCTTCTTTCCAACATGTATAATAGGAATAAATATCGAAGATCTTGTGAAACGCGTTGTTTCTTTTTGCAAGATGGAATCATTGAGGAAAAGGAGTGAATGCAATGAACTTTTCATTTCCGATGTATATGGAAGATATCGTCAGACCGATGAGGGAAGAGTTAACCCGTTTAGGCATAAAAGAACTGCTGACGCCGGAAGACGTCGTTGAGGCGATGGAAGAGTCGAAAAATTCCACTGCGCTCATCGTTGTGAACTCCGTATGCGGCTGCGCGGCCGGCATGGCGAGACCCGGCGTAGCAATGGCGCTTGAAAATGACGCAAAGCCGGAATATTTGTATACGGTATTTGCCGGTCAAGAGAAGGAAGCTACGGCTAAGGCGAGAGAATATTTCGAACCGTATCCGCCGTCTTCGCCGTCCATTGCTCTGATGAAGAACGGCAAGCTCGTTCATTTTGTCGAGCGGCACAATATCGAAGACCGCACGGCAGAAGCGATTGCCGAAGATTTGATCGAAGCGTTTAATACACATTGCAAATAATTAAATCTAAACGATAAGAGAGCTGTTCACAGAAACGGCTCTTTTTGTTTTGGCGGCTGCTGCTTTGCCGGGCTGCGCCAAGGGGGAAAGTCGTTCAGAAGGAGCCGGATGGGATGATATGGACAGTGCCGGCACTTTTTCATATACTGTAAACTAAAGAAGTGACAAGGTGGTCGAAATGTTGATGTCGAATTTGCAAACAGAAATCATTAGGAAACTGGGTGTAAAACCAGAAATTGATGTTCAATCAGAAATTCGCGCAAGAGTGGATTTTCTGAAAGAGCACGTGAAAAAAGCTCATTCGGCAGGCCTGTTAATCGCGATCAGCGGCGGCCTGGACAGTGCAGTGGCAGCAGCGCTGTGCAAGCAAGCGACGGATGAATTGGCACAGGAAACCGGACAGCCTTATGAAACGCTTGGCGTATTCCAGCCTTGCGGGGAACAATCGGACATTGCCGATTCTTATGAAGTGGCTGATGCGATTCAATTGAAATATAAAGTGGAAACGAATATCGAAGATGCGGTGGATGAAATTGCGATCGAAGTGGAATATGCCATGAAAGAGCTCGGCGTAAACAAACATGTGAGCGTGAAAGGGAAAGGAAACATTAAAGCTCGCACGAGAATGGTTTATCAATACGCGCTCGCGTTTGAACGCAACTTGTTAGTTGTGGGCACGGACCACGCATCGGAAATTGTGACCGGTTTCTTTACGAAATACGGCGACGGTGCCGTCGATCTGCAGCCGCTGGCCAGCTTGACAAAGCGCCAAGTGAAAATGTTGGCAGAAGCTTTGGGAATTCCTCGTCAAGTGATCGAGAAAACGCCGACAGCCGGCTTGTGGGAAGGGCAAACGGATGAGGAGGAATTGGGGCTGACTTATGATCAGATTAACGACTACTTAGAAGGCAAAGAAGTCGGGGAGGAAGCCAGCAGGAAGATTGAGAAGTGGTATATGTCAACCGAACATAAACGCGCACCGATTCCAAGAATATAACAGAAAGGCGACGGCCAATGATGAAGCATCGCATATACGGCGTAGGCACGGATATTGTTGAGCTTGCGCGGATTGAACGGATTTTGCGAAAGGACAAGCATGAGAAGTTTTTGCAACGGATATTGACGAAAAAAGAATTGGAATTATGCCGAAATAAAGAGCGCGGCATCATCGCTTTTGCAGGAGGAAGGTTTGCGGCGAAGGAAGCGGTTGCCAAAGCGTTAGGAACAGGAATTGGCAAAATCGTCGGTTTTCAAGATATTGAAATATTGCCGGATGCAAACGGCAAGCCGGAATGTTTGATCAGTGAAAAGGCTCGGCAGCGATTGCAGCTGCCGAGCCCCGTGATTCATATCAGCATTTCCCACAGCCAATCGTATGCAACGGCAATGGCTGTTGCAGAAACATGGGAAAAATAATAGTGCGATTTACTTCTGTTTGGCCAGCCAGACAGAGATCTGTTGGATCTTGTCATCTTCTAAATTTTGCGCAGGCATCATGCCTTTTCCATTTTTAATGACGCCAGCAATTTCTTCAGCAGACAAGCGGCTTCCTACTTGCAGCAAGTTGGAACGTTCGCCCATATTGCCGCTGAAATCGGCAGCATGGCAAGAAATGCAGCCGCTCCCTTTGAACAGATCGAAAGCGAGCTGGTCTTCTTCTGTTTCCACGACTGGTTCTGCGGCTTGTTTTCCATTTCCTCCGCATGCAGACACAAGCAGAATGATGGCAAAGATCGACACAAAAAGTGACAATTTTCTCATGTTTTTCCACTCCTTCTTCATCCATAGCATATCGTTTATTTTTGTTGCTTGTCAATTGAAATCGGGCTGTTTTCAGCATGTGTTGAAAATTTTTCATAATTTGCCTTGATCGGAATGTTTTTCCTTTGATCAAAATGCTGCCTGACATGCTCTCCTCTCGTTTTTTTTTTGCGGCAGCATGGCGGATAGAAAAAATTGCTATGCCTTCGTCAAGCGCATGTGTTCTTGATTCCGCCAGTTTGATGTCGTATAATGAAACTAAATTAAATAGCTGCTTTGATACGTACGGTTACAGGGCAGAGACGATGAAGAGAACCCTTTTGCCGACGCACGCGGAATAGCTGTGTGTTTTGGCGAACGGGTTTTTTTGTTTTATTGTTCACAATAAACTAGAGAATATACGGGAGGAATTATCAATGGAAGGACAATTTTCTGCGCGGGATCGCGAACGAATATTATCAGAGATGGCGGAATCCCAGCTGGATGTTCTCATTATCGGCGGCGGGATTACCGGAGCGGGCATCGCTTGGGACGCGGCTTCCAGAGGATTGAAAACCGGACTGCTGGAAATGAATGATTTTGCATCAGGCACGAGCAGCCGGTCTACGAAACTCATTCACGGCGGACTGCGTTATCTAAAGCAAGGGGAAGTGAAATTAGTGATGGAAGTGGGACGCGAGCGTGCGCTGCTGCACAGCAAGGCGCCCCATATCGTCATTCCGGCTCCGATGATGCTGCCGATATACAAAGGCGGAACTTACGGCATGTTTACTTCCTCCATCGGCATTTACATTTACGATATGCTGGCAGGAGTGAAGAGAAGCGAGCGCCGCAAAATGTTCAATAAAGACGAGACGCTGAGATTGGAGCCGCTGTTTAAGGAAGAAGGCTTGAAAGGAGCCGCTTACTATTACGAATATCGCACGGATGATGCGCGCTTGACCGTTGAAATTATGAAGACTGCCGCTGCTCGCGGAGCCAAGATTGTGAATTATGCGAAAGCCGAGGAGTTTATTTACAATGAAAAAGGCAAAGTCGTTGGGGTGAAGGCAAAGGATCGGGTGACCGGAAACATAGTGGAGATTTACGCCAAAAAAATCGTTAACGCCGCGGGTCCTTGGGTTGATCAAGTGCGGAACAAGGACGGTTCATTGCAAGGCAAGCGGCTTCTGCTGACGAAAGGCGTGCACCTCGTATTTGACTATGCGAAGCTGCCTGTGAAACAGGCGGCGTATTTCGACGTGCCGGACGGCAGGATGGTGTTCGTCATTCCTCGCGGAAACAAAACGTATGTCGGAACGACAGACACGGTATACAAAGGAGACATCGGCAAACCGCGCATTACCGTCCAAGACCGGGATTATTTGCTGGCAGCCGTGAATAACATTTATGACGGCATACAGTTAAAGCCGGAAGACATCGAGTCAGGCTGGTCTGGGTTAAGACCGCTCATCTACGAAGAGGGGAAAGGCCCGTCTGAAATTTCACGCAAAGATGAAATTTTTATTTCTGATTCCGGGTTAATTACGATTGCCGGCGGCAAGTTAACCGGATTTCGCGTGATGGCGTTAAAAGTGGTTGATTTAGTGACAGAACAGCTTAAGGAAGAACAAGGATTAGTGTTCGATCCATGCACGACAGATCAACAGCCGATCAGCGGCGGCGATTTGGAACATCACAGCGATGTTCAATCTTATCGAGAGGAAATCGCCAAAATGGCATTGAAAGCAGGAATCAGCCGCGAAGATGCCGAATATTTATTTGATTTGTACGGTTCAAATACGCTGCACATCATTCGCAATTACAACGAGTCTGAGGAAGAAGACTCGGAGCTGCGCCTGCTTTATGCTGAATTGCGCTATGCGATCGATTATGAAATGGCGGCAAGGGCTGTTGACTTTTTAGAACGGCGCACGGCGCTGATTAATTTTGACATTCGAAGAGCGATGGCGAGAAGCAAGCCTGTGCTTGAATTTATGAAGCAGCAATTCGGGTGGACAGATCAGCAATATAGAGAGAATGAAGCTGAATTGGAGGAGGCTGTTCGAGCAGCTACAGAATATATCGAAAGAGAGGAATGATCAGATGGGGGAAACGTATATTTTAGCTTTGGATCAAGGAACGACCAGCTGCCGCACGATTGCTTTTGACCAAAATGGACAGATTGCGGCTTCGGCGCAGCAAGAGTTTACGCAATATTTCCCTAAGTCGGGATGGGTGGAGCACGATGCTGAAGAAATTTGGCAAGTGCAGCTGAAAGTGACGAAGCAAGTGGTCGATCAAATAGGGCTGGATCGGGTTGCAGCGATCGGCATTACGAACCAACGCGAAACGACCGTGCTGTGGGATCGAAAATCCGGCAAACCGCTTGGCCGCGCCGTCGTATGGCAAGACCGCAGAACGAGCGAGATTTGCGATCAGATCAGAGCAGACGGCTGGGAAGAGAAAATTCGCGCGAAGACGGGTCTGGTAGTAGACCCGTACTTCTCCGGCACGAAAATTAAATGGCTCTTGGAGAACAATGAGGAAATTCGCCGCAAAGCCGAAGCAGGAGACGTCCTGTTCGGGACGATTGACAGCTGGCTGATCTGGAATTTAACCGGCGGCGCCGCTCACGT
>CALKAN010000278.1 GCA_937983035.1 uncultured Paenibacillaceae bacterium
TTTGAAAGGGGAAGAAGAGATCGAGCTGGCCAGACGCATTGAGCAAAACGACGAAGAAGCAAAGCGCAGGCTGGCGGAAGCTAACTTGCGTCTCGTTGTGAGCATTGCCAAGCGTTATGTCGGCCGCGGCATGTTGTTCCTTGATCTGATCCAAGAAGGTAACATGGGGCTGATTAAAGCCGTTGAAAAATTTGACCATACAAAAGGATTTAAATTCAGCACTTATGCGACATGGTGGATTCGGCAAGCCATCACCCGCGCCATCGCTGACCAGGCGCGCACGATTCGAATCCCGGTTCACATGGTTGAAACGATCAACAAGTTGATCCGTGTATCAAGACAGCTGCTCCAAGATCTTGGACGCGAGCCTACACCGGAAGAAATCGCTGAAAAAATGGATTTAAGTCCAGAAAAAGTGCGAGAAATTATGAAAATTGCGCAAGAGCCTGTTTCACTTGAAACGCCGATCGGCGAAGAGGATGACTCGCATCTCGGCGACTTTATCGAAGACCAGGAGGCGCTGGCGCCGTCTGATGCGGCTGCTTATGAATTGTTGAAAGAGCAGCTGGAAGATGTCTTGGATACGTTGACTGAGCGCGAAGAGAATGTTCTCCGTTTGCGCTTCGGTTTAGACGACGGACGCACTCGAACGTTGGAAGAAGTAGGCAAAGTGTTCGGCGTAACGAGAGAAAGAATCCGTCAGATTGAAGCAAAAGCGTTGCGTAAATTGAGACATCCAAGTCGCAGCAAACGATTGAAAGATTTTCTTGAATAATGATCATGGGTTCGAGAAAGACTCCAACGGAATGACCTTTCTGCATTGTACAGGAGAGGTCATTTTTTATCGTGCTTAACCATGTTGCTCGTTTCTTTGGAATGACCCGAGATTATGATGCAATATAATTTTACCGTTTCTCCCAAAATATTGCAAATTTTTGCAGAAAGTTGTTTTTTTATCATACGATGGGATGGGTTATATGAACATTTCGAGACGTTTACAGAAAATTGCAGATTATATTCCTGCCCGGTGCCGCATGGCTGACATCGGGTCAGATCATGCTTTGCTTCCCATTTATTTAGTGCAGGAAAAAAACATTTCTTTTGCTGTTGCAGGTGAATTGAATGCAGGACCGTATCAAGCTGCGCGTGACAATGTGGAAAAAGCGGGATTAAGCGATAAAATTCAAGTTCGGCAAGGCGACGGATTGTCCGTTGTTAAAGCCGGCGAAGTGGATGCTGTCGTCATAGCAGGCATGGGAGGCAAGCTGATTTGCCGCATTTTGGACGAAGGCAAGAATAAGCTGGAAAGCGCTCAGCATCTCATTTTGCAGCCGAATGTTGGAGAATCGTTTGTTCGAGAGTGGCTGAGGCAGCATGGATGGTTTTTGCAAGATGAAGCATTGTTGGAAGAAGACGGGCATTTTTATGAAATTTTGTTCGCTTCAAAGCTGCCTGATGCAACAGAGTTGAATGAGCAGCTGTACCGGGAGTGGAAGCATCGCTGCGGCCTGGTTATTACTCATTCGATGATGATCAAAGTCGGCCCATATTTGCTGCGCAATCCTTCAGCCGTTTTGTTAAAAAAATGGATGCGCGAACTTGAGAAATGCAAACGGATTGATCAGCAGCTTGAACAGGCTTCTCAAGAGCAATCACGACAAAAGCGGATGCAGTTGAAAGAGGAAATGGATGAATTGGAGGCGGTGATTCAATGTATGCAAACGGCCAAACTTTAATCCATTTGTTTGAAAGCAAATTTCCGAAATATTTGGCGATGCCGGAAGACAAAATTGGATTGCAAGCAGGAACGTTGCAAAAAGAAATCAAACGCGTAATGATTGCGCTCGAGGCAACAGAAGCCGTAGTCGATGAGGCAGCGGCGAAGGAAATCGATTTGCTTATCGTTCATCATGCTTTAATATTCAGGCCTCTGAAGCATTTGCGGACGGATACGCCGTCAGGAAGAGTGATTGAAAAATTATTAAAGCATAACATAGCCGTTTATGCAGCACATACGAATTTGGATATAGCTGAAGGCGGCGTCAATGACTTGATGGCAGAAGCATTGGGACTGACTGAATGCAAACCATTGGAAATCACATATGAAGAACCGTTGTACAAATTAGTCGTATTCATTCCGGAAGATCATCATGATCAAGTCTTGCAAGCATTGTCTGCAGCCGGCGCAGGCTGGATTGGCAATTACAGCCATTGCACATTTAACTTAAATGGCACCGGCACGTTTATGCCGAGAGAAGGGACCAATCCGTTCATCGGTTCGCAAGGAAAACTAGAAAAAGTGAAAGAAGTGCGTTTAGAAACGATTGTTCCCCAATCTTTGCGCAACAAAGCGGTGCAGAAGATGATCCAAGCGCATCCTTACGAGGAACCTGCATACGATCTTTACCCGCTCGCTTTGCCTGGCAAAAAGCACGGGCTTGGAAGGATCGGCCGCTTGCCTGAAGAATTAACGCTGGATGAATTGGCACGGAAAGTAAAGCAAGCATTCGCGGTCGATGCAGTCAGAGTCACTGGTGACGGGAATAGACGCATACGAAAAGCAGCAGTATTAGGCGGAGCAGGCGCAAAGTATGTCGGAGCTGCTCAATTCGCAGGAGCGGATGTGCTCATTACAGGCGACATTGATTACCATACGGCGCAAGATGCGCTTGCTGCAGGGATGTGTCTGATTGATCCCGGCCATCACGCAGAACAAATGATGAAAAGAGGAGTGGCCAATACGTTGAAACAGCTCCTTTCCGATGCAAAATACAGCACGGAAGTGATCGTTTCAGAAACGAATACGGATCCATTTCGATTTGTGTAAATTTCATTCGTAACGGATGATTGTTGGCAGTGGCTTCATGCATTGCCAGCAAGCCCGGTCTTGCGATTTATCATGATTCCAGGTATACTATCATGTGGTAGGTTAGAAAGCTTGACGGACAATCGCTGGCAGCGCAAGCTGCGAGAGGAAAGTCCGGGCTCCACAGGGCAGGATGCTGGGTAACACCCAGTCAGCGCGAGCTGAAGGATAGTGCCACAGCAATAGACCGCCGATGGCGCACTGGGCATCTTGCAGTGCGCACAGGCAAG
>CALKAN010000279.1 GCA_937983035.1 uncultured Paenibacillaceae bacterium
AGTGAGGATAACGGTTGCGGTAATGGATGTATTTCGGATCCAAACCGTGAGACTTGACCCATTTTTTTAACTTTGCAATGTCTGCGCATCCGACTTTGGTGACGGTTTTGTATTGCGGGAAACGAGGATGAAACCAGAAATGGGTGAGAAATGAGATCTCACCCTTTATTACTTGCCGTTTCCATGCCTCTAGTTCTTCTCTTTTAATGCCGAAAGCCATCGTTATGACACCTCGTGTATATGCTTCTGTTTCATGTTCAAATCTATGTTGTCTGTCTATTCGCACGCATAAAGCCAATGTCATGATCATCGGCAAGGCAGACGACGACGCAATTAAAAATACCAGTTTGCAAAATAGATGACTAAGCAAACCGTGAGCGAGCTGAGCAGCGTGGACATCCATACGACCTGCGCTGCGTATTCCGGCTCATTCTTGTATACTTGCGCAATAATGGAACTGTTCACGGATGTCGGCATCGCGGACGAAATGAGCAATGCCTGCGCGAGAATGCCTTCTAATCCGAATGCCAAGATGATGGCAAAAGCCAAAGCAGGCCCAAGCAGCAAACGAGTCATTAAACTGGCGGCGATCGTCGCATTAAAGCTGTTTATTTTCAGAAAAGCGACTTGCGCGCCCAGGGTGAACAAGGCAACGGCAACCATTCCGTCTGACAAGTAGCCGGCAGGGACCATAATAAACTGGGGAACGCTGACATTGAAATAATTCAATGAGGCGCCCAGCGCGATCATGATGAATAAAGGCGTTCGGAAGTAATTGAAAATAGTTTTCCACTGAAATCCGCCGACGGATTGAAGCGCAACGACGCCGTACGAAAACGTCAAAATGTTTTGAAAGGTCAAAACGATAATTTGGATGCTCATCGCGAACGCATCGCCCCTGAAGACCAGGTCATTGACCGGGATGCCGTAATTGCCGGAATTGTAAAACAAGACGCTGTTGGAAAAAGCGGTGCGCATCGATTTGCTGTGTTTAAACAGTTTGCTGATCAGTGCGCTGAGCAATTTTAATGATAGAATAAGCAAAATAAAAAAGAACAAGATTTGAAAAAAGATGTTTGCCGCAAATTCCGTTTCGTACAATTTAACGAAAATAACCGCTGGCACAAACAGATACATGTTTATTTTAGCCAGCGTGTCCAAGTCCAGCTTAAATTTGCGCTGCAGCACTACGCCTAAGCCGATTAAAACAAAGACAGGCAAAATGATTTGCGAAAAAATGGCGAAAAATTCCTGCACAAAAAGACTTCCTTTCTATTATCAGTCAACCTAAAAGCGAGCCTGTCTCAACATCATAGCAAAAAATAAGCAAAATTACATTACTGGCTGCCAGTTCTTGAATTGGCAAGCGTCGGCGAAAGGACAGGCCGGCTGTGTCGAGAGTCAGTCAATTTCCCGCATAGGATACGGCTGAGATATGTCTTGTTTGCGCTTTCAATTGAAACGTTATTTATAATGGCGGCGATATTCTCTAGGCGACATGTTCGAAATTTTTTTAAATATTTTCCCAAAATGCGAAAAGTTGTCAAATCCCGTTTCTTCAGAAATTTTTGTGATGCTCCAATCGGTTTCGCGCAGCAACCGCTGGGCTTCTCGAATCCTGACCAAATTGATATAGTCCGTAAATGTGAAACCGGTTGATTCTTTAAAAATGCGGCTTAAGTGGCTCGGGCTGATATAAAATTGTTTTGCCGTATCATTCAAGCGAATCGGCTTTTTGTAACAGTCGTTAATATATTGCACTATTTCTTTAATCTTCCGCTGCGTCGGAGACGTTTTTTCAACAATGTCTTGTTTGTTTTTGGCGATCCGATTGGACAAGATGAGCAATTCTGCCGCTAAATGGCGCAATCGCAGCTCGTATCCCGGCTCTTTTTCCAGCAGTTCCTTAAAAAATGACCGGTACAGTTCTTCGATGTGAAACCGTTCTTTCATGTTTAGGCGAAGGACGCGGCTCTCCTGAAAAGGGGAAAGAAGAAATGCGGCTTCATCCGGATAGTAACGTTTGAAAAAAATGTCTTCGTAATACATGACGACTCGATCATGGTTCGGCACGCCGACTTCCAGCGATTTGTGCACTTCATTGGAATTGATCAGGATAAGGTCGCCTTCGCGGATCGTGTAGGTGCGGTCTTTGATAAAATATCCTCTTTCACCGGAAAATAAGTAGTAGACTTCATAGCATTGGTGCATATGAAATCTTTCCATCGTAAAGTATCCTTTCCTGCTGTCATAATCCATGCGAAAGTAATCATCGATTGATCTATAGCGAAGTGTTTCCGGCAAGTTCATGACCGTCACTCCTTTTTTGTCTGTAAATATAGCAAAATAAGCGGGATTCGGCAAATTTTCCAAAGAAAAGCGGAGAAAATTTGCATGTTAACGATTATTGTAAGCGTATACGATAAATTGGGGGGGATGGAAGAGTGTGGATATAAAACGAAAAAGCGTCGTTTTTCTGTTTGCCGTCTTTTTGATGCTGACAGCTTGTGCCGAAGGAGATGACAGCGCTGCAACTCCTGGCGGGAATGTGTCGAACACAGAAAGTCCAGCACGTTCAGAAGATGCGCGTCAGGACGACAATGCAGCTGCACCGGAACAAGAGGAAGAGGTGGAACTTGTTTTCTATTCCATCGCGCGCGACAGTGAAGAAGTGTTTAATGAAAGAATGGGAAAATATATCACTGAAAATTTGCCTCATATAAAAATCAACTATGTTGAGCGCATCGCAGGCGAAACCGATTTGGCCCAATACGTATTGACAGATCAAAAGATCGATCTGATTTGGGGATCGCAAGGTTCATGGGGAGGCGGCGTGCTGGCATTCGGACTGGAATATGACATGACAGACTTGATTGACAAGCATGATGTTGATTTAAGCCGAATTGAACCATCGCTTGTAGAAGCGATCCGCCATAAGAGCGGGGGCAAATTGTATGGCATCCCTTATGAAAACAGCACGAATGTGATCTTCTATAATAAAGATATTTTTGATTTGTTCGGAGTGGATTATCCGAAAGACGGCATGACTTGGCCGGAGTTTGCTGATTTGGCCATGCGAACGACCGGCGTTGTGGA
>CALKAN010000280.1 GCA_937983035.1 uncultured Paenibacillaceae bacterium
GTCATTAGAAGTGCAAGGCTTGAATTTCCGCGTGACGATGAAAGGCTGGGATCAAATTATTATCGATGAAAGAGATCCTGAAACTGGTCAAGTGGCAACGCCGACTTATACGAATAAGACGGATTATATGAAGCGGCAAGACGATGCATTTATTCAAGCAATCATCACCGGCGATCGAAGCTTGATTCGCTCTACTTACGATAACGGCGCAGCGACTCTCGAAGCGACGCTGGCTGCCAACCAATCGGCTGAAACCGGCGAACCGGTGACGCTTGGCGCTGTAAGCGTATGACATTGTTCTGGTCATGAAGTTTGCAGCTGATGTCAGATGATCTGAACGTTTGATGACGATGCGGCCGCATGCGTTCCATATCCCGGAAGCTCAGGATAGGGCGGCGTGTTATGCGTTATGGAGACTTGCGGCCATTATCCCAAAAGCTCAGTATCGTTGAATGGAAAGGGCAGGATTAAGTGTTGGCCGCATGCGTTCCATATCCCGGAAGCTTAGGATAGGGCGGCGTGTTATGCGTTATGGAGACTTGCGGCCGTTATCCCGGAAGCTCAGTTTTGTTCAGGAGGTGGAAGGAGTTTCAGTCAGAAGCGACTTTACAGGTTTAATCATTGAGATGCGGGTGGTGAAATTAATATTTTAGATCGCAGCAAAAATAAATTTTTAAGCTGAATAGAAGTGGAAATAGTGAGCGGACGAAATTTGTTCGCTGGAAAAATCGACGTAAAATTTGATCATGCGGTGTCCGTCTCGATATACGATGCCGTCTTCTGCTGTGTAATCCGGTTCGCCCAGAATGCGATAGATGTCATCGATCGTCAGCGAGAGGTTGGTGCCGTCGCCAAGCTCCAAACTTCCGGAACTTTGGGGAATCTCCACATATTGCAGATCATCGTCGAAAAAACCGATATTCATTTCATCATATTCGAATGTTTGCAAGTAAGGCAGATCGGGATCGCGGATGATTTGAAGCGGTTCGCCTTTTTTGCTGATGACGGTTTCCGGAGTGTCTGTCAGTTCAATGCCGTTCACAGAATCGTATTTTTCCGAATATGTTTTGTGCTGCACATTGGGGAGTGCTTCTGTTTGTGCATCAGCCCATGTTCTTGTCTGCGCTTCAGTCTGTGTTCCTGCTTGTGCATCAGTCCATGTTCTTGTCTGCGCTTCAGACAGCGTTTCTGTCTTCGCTCCAGACATTGTTCCAAATAAACCACTGGAATCGATTGTTTCCTCTGTTGTTCCAAATTTATCTGTTGCAGTAATCAACTGCGTTTGTTGCGATGCGTGTAATGCATGATGATTTTCCAATTGCGGCGCTGCCGCCAAAGGTGTTGTCTGCTCATGGGACGGGGCTGTTGCACGGTTGTTTTCCAACATCGTTTGAACGATTGCGTTGTTTTCAGCAATGCCGCCAAACACAGCCATTAAGTTATCATCAGCAATCAACTGCAATACGACAAGGATCAGAATCAAGGCAATTGCAAACTTAGCTGCGCGCATCATGTTACCTCCATAGCAATGATGTTTATATGACTTTAGATTGAATTGCGACGGAACGATGGATCACGCAAAGATAGATGACGTAAAGTTGGATTTAAGAAAAAACGGGAATGGAATGCGGGGTTGTCCATAGACTTAATATGAATGTATTCCGCTATGGTGACATACATGAACAAACATGCAAGCGGACATTAAACGCAGGTTCTTGCATTTGCGCCGTATTTGCGAATTACATGAAACATGCAAGCGGACAGCCGCAATGGATGAAAATTTATCTATCCT
>CALKAN010000281.1 GCA_937983035.1 uncultured Paenibacillaceae bacterium
CCAGAAAACCGTAGTCGAACACGACAATTCGTTCCGGTCTTTTTTCCAAAGTCATCATCTGGTGCAAAATGCTGTTTGTACCAGCTTAAGCTGCGGCCTGCCGACAACGTAACTCCCATCGCATAATAAGCTGCTTCTTTCGCATGATTAAAATAATGAATATTTCCCGGATATCCCCCAATGTCTGGTCGATCATCGTCAAACTGCTCGCAAAGCTCCTCTTGAGAAACGCTCTCGCCCTGCTGATAAGTCAGGATCACCCCCGATGTCCCGATGCTGCATAACGTCAGCCCGTCTTGCAGAATGCCCGCGCCCACGGCGCCGCAAGCATTGTCCGCACCGCCGGCGAACACTTTCGTGTTTGGGGATAGTCCGGTCTTTTCCGCAACATCAGGCAAAACAGTCCCTGCCAAAGCATGCGACTCCAACAATGGAGGACACAGCGTCAGCGGCAGATCAAACATGCGGCAAAGCTCTTCGCTCCACTTCTTATTTGCAACGTCCAAAAGCAGCGTCCCGGCTGCATCCGAATAATCCATGTGCAATTGTCCGGTCAAACGATACCGCACATAATCTTTTGGCAGCAAAAATACGTCAGCAGCTTGAAACAACGCCGGCTCGTGCCTTTTCACCCATAATATTTTCGGAAGCGTGAACCCTTCCAAAATCGGATTTTTCGTAATGCTCCTCACGATTTCTTCCGCACGCTGCTTCATTTCACGGCATTCCTGACTCGTTCGAGTATCATTCCAAAGGATCGCATTGCGGAGCACGCGCCTGTCTTTGTCAAGCAGCACTAAACCATGCATCTGACCAGAGAAGCTGATCCCTTCGATGGCCTCCGGATCTGTTTCAGAGGTGATTTCGCGCAATGCATGCCAAGTTTGCTCCACCCAAGCTTCGGGATCTTGTTCACTGTAACCCGATCTTTCCTGGATCAGCGGATAAGACTTTGAAGCTTCCCGCTTGACGTTCCCTTGCCTGTCCACAAGCAGCGCTTTGACCGCGCTCGTTCCCAAATCTATGCCGATGACATAGCTCAATCCGGTCTCACCGCCTCTGCACAAATTTTGGTCTGGCGCATATTAATCGTTTAACAAATAATGATTCAATATCGCCCGCAATCGTTCTTGCCGTCCAGATTCATTCTGGATTTGACCAAGACCGAGCGCATATTGCTCAAGTGAATGAAAATCGGCTTTCCCTTCCACAATTTGTTTGCCGATTCCTTCAGCGTAGCTGCGATAGCGGTGTTCGATCACTTGTTCAAACACGCGATCCTCCAACAATTTAGCCGCTGTTTTCAATCCTTTGGCGAAACTGTCCATGCCGATAATATGCGCATGCAGCAAATCTTCCAATTCAAAAGAACCCCTGCGGACCTTCGCGTCGAAATTAATTCCGCCCGGCGCCAGCCCGCCGTTTTTTAATATTTCAACCATCGCCAGCGTAACTGCGTACAGATCTGTAGGAAATTCATCCGTGTCCCAGCCGAGCAAAGGATCGCCTTGGTTTGCATCGATCGATCCGAGCATGCCGTTGATGCGCGCCAGATGCAATTCATGTTCAAACGTATGTCCAGCAAGCGTCGCATGATTCGCTTCAATATTGATTTTGAAATGATCTTGCAGATCATATTTTTGGAGAAATGCGATGGTCGTTGCAACGTCAAAATCGTATTGATGCTTTGTCGGCTCCTTCGGTTTCGGTTCAATCAAAAATTGCGCTTCAAACCCGATTTCTTTCGCATAATCGACTGCCATGCGCAAAAAACGGGCAAAATTGTCCAGTTCCAGCTGCATATTCGTGTTCAGCAGCGTATCATAGCCTTCACGCCCGCCCCAGAACACGTAATTTTCAGCCCCAAGCTCTTTGCCGACCTCCAGCTGCTTTTTCACTTGCGCAGCGCTGTATGCAAAGACGTCCGCATTAGGAGATGTCGCCGCACCGTGAACGAACCGCGGATGCGTAAATAAATTAGCGGTATTCCAAAGCAGCTTCACGTTCGACGTTCTCATATATTCCTTCATTTGGGCGACAATGATGTTCAAGTTTTTGTTCGTTTCCGCCAGCGTGTCCCCTTCAGGGGCGATGTCGCGGTCATGAAAGCAAAAATAAGGCACGCCCAACAGTTCAAACAGTTCAAACGCTGCTTCAACTCTGGCCTTGGCAAGGTCCATGCCGGAGAAGCGATCCCAATCGCGCACCATCGTGCCCGTGCCGAGCGGATCGGCGCCCGGCGCGGTGAATGTGTGCCAATAAGCGACAGAAAAGCGCAAATGCTCTTTCATCGTTTTTCCGGCAACGACTTCATCCTCGTTGTAATATTTAAATGCAAGCGGATTGTCAGAATCTTTTCCTTCATAAACAATTTTTTTAAACTGACCGAAATATTTCATGCGCTGTCCCTCCCAACTGTAAAATGCGGCGCTGACCCATTCATATCAAATGGTTTATTCTCTCATCTGCCGAAAGCATTGCAAACCGCTTCACGAAACATTAATTGCTCAATCTGTCATCCAGCAAAGTCACCGGCATCGGCTCCGGCCGTTCGCATGTGCTCGAAATCATCACATGTTCATTCGTTTCGGATGAGCGCATAAAGGCATGCATCACTTCCAGGCAGTGATAAGCCAGTTCTCCGGATGCGCGGTGAGGACGGCCTTCTTGCAGCGCATACGCCATATCCATGACGCCGATGCCGCGGTTGTTGCTCGTAAATCCGTGCGTAAGCGGAACTTCTTTCCACTCCGGCGTCTGTTTCGTCCTGAGCAGCACCGGTCCGCCGAATGTGTTCGGATCAGGCACGCGCAGCGTTCCTTCGCTTCCATAAATTTCGATGTGCGGCAATTGCGTTCCGGCGGCAATATCGAAGCTGGTCGTAATTTGACCGATGGCCCCATTTGCAAAATCGATCGTCCCTGACACATGGGTCGGGATGTGTACTTTGATTTTGCGTCCTTCGTTTCCTTTCGACGTCGCTGTTCGCTCTGGGAAAGTGATTCGGGCAGATCCGCTCACTCTCCGAATCGGACCGAGCAGATGGATCAATGCAGTGATATAATACGGGCCCATATCCAGCATCGGTCCCCCGCCGGGCTCATAGAAGAAATCCGGCTGCGGATGCCAATGTTCATGCCCGCTGGCCATCATAAAGGCAGTTGCGGCCACAGGCGTTCCGATCCAGCCTGCATCGATCAGTTTGCGGCAAGTTTGAATGCCGCCGCCGAGAAACGTTTCCGGCGCGCCCCCGACC
>CALKAN010000282.1 GCA_937983035.1 uncultured Paenibacillaceae bacterium
TTGCCGGTATTTACGTCAAACTTCGTCATGTATTACAACAAAGATATTTTTGATCGGTTTGGCGAACAGTATTTGCGTGACGGCATGACATGGGATGAAATGGTTGAAGTAGCAAAAAGACTGACTCGAAACGTAGATGGCCAGCAATATTTCGGCTATACGCATTCTCCTGCGCATACGCTTCGCTTAGACCCGATGTCGATTCCTAAAGCCGACGCGAATGGCATGCCTACGATCGCAACAGATCCTCGCTGGCGCACATTCTATGATACTTACTTCTTCCGCCCGACAGACGTTGACGGATACCGCGAGTATTTAAGAGATGTCGGCGTGCTGAATATCAATGACTTTGTCAAAGAGCAAAATGTGGCCATTTACATGTATCAGTCCAGTTTGATTTATGTATGGGAAGAAGAAATGAAAAACGTGAACTTTGACTGGGCAGCCGTTCCTGTAACGGAAGAAGGTTACGGCACGCAATCTTATCCGGCGTATTTCGGCATTACGAAATTGGCACGCAATAAAGAGGCGGCTATGGAAGTATTGAGTTATATGGTTTCTGACGAATTCCAAATGGAACTGTCGCGCAAAGCGATTATGCCGGTTGTGCAGACCGAAGAGGTCCTTGCAGCATTTGGCGCCGACTCTCCGTACAGCGACAAGAACTTAGCTGCTGCTTATTACAACAAGTTTGCGCCGATTCCGGTTATGTCGCCTTATGACGCAAGCTTGGTGAATATTTACAACGCGAAAATGTTATCTGCTTTAAGAGGTGAGAAAGACATCAACACAGCGCTTAGAGAAGCTGAAGAAGAAGCGATTTTGATGATTGAAGAATTTAAGAAAAATAACGAATAATCATCTAAGATTCATGATGCTCAGACTCGGAGTAACATGATTGCATCTGTGGTAAGCGGTAACATTGCAAATAAATTTGCGGAGGTAAAGCAAATGAAAATGAAAAGAAACTCCTTCCTGTTGGTGATGTTGTCAGGAGCAGTGTTTTTCGCCTTGTTATTCGGATGCAGCAATGAGAGTGCAGAAACTTTGCAGAACGCAGAACCGCCGAAAGAAAGCTCAGAACAAAGACAGAATCAGCCTGAGCCGGAGGAAGTGCAGGAACAGAAAGAACCTGCAACGGTGCGGTTTAGTTCGAAAGGTTGGTTTACCGATGAAGAGTTTGAGCGTTTAATCATGCAGCCTGTTGCTGAGCAAGCGCCGTACATTACAGTCGAAGTGCTGGAAGGAACGATCGATGCTCAGCTCAATGCAGGAGAAATTCCAGATATTATCATCACGCATAATGGCGTCATGTTGGAATATTCGGATCGAGGTCTGATGTCAGATTTGAATGAGCTGGTGAAAAAACACCAGCTCGACTTGGACCGGTTTGATCCTTCCGTGCTTGAATCATTGACTTATGAAGGAAAGTTGATGGCCGTTCCATTCGCCGTGAACTTTACCGCATTGTATTACAATACGGACATCTTTGACATGTTCGGCGTGGAGTATCCGCCGGACGGCATGACATGGGACGACGTAATTGAATTGGCGGCGCGCGTAAGCAGAGAGCACGAAGGCGTAAGCTACAGAGGGCTTGATTTGGAAACGCCGGGGCGCTTTTTGCGGGTCATGGGTTTGGATACCGTCGATTACCGCACGAATAAAGCATTGGTAAACAGTGAAGATTTTCGCACGATCCTGGACATTACGCACCGGGTGTTCTCGATTCCTGGAAACCGGCCGGCTTCCGGCAATGTCGCGGGAAATATCAATGAATTTTTCAGCGATAAGACGGTCGCCATGCTTGCCACAACGAATCGTTTCTTTCAGCTGTTTGAAGCAGATCGAAACGGGCTGAATTGGGATGTGGCGCAATATCCGAGCATTCCAGGCCGTGAAAACATTGGCACAGACGTCGATGCGCATTTGTTTGCCGTCCCCGTCACTGCGCCAAACAGAGATGCTGCCGTTGAATTAATTAAAATCGTGACATCCGATGAAATTCAGATGATCATGACAAGAGAAACGGCTCGACTGTCGCCGTTGAAAGATCCCGTGTTTGCGCAAAATTTTGCGAAAGATTTGGAACTGGCGAAAGGAAAAAATATAGAGGGCATATTTAAAAGCCGCCGCATTCCGGCTCCGATCCGCAGCGTGTATTCCAGCGATGCCAATCGCATCTTTTTGGAACAGGTGCAGCTGTTTGTAGATGGAGCGAAGGATGCGAATACTGCTTTAAGAGATGCGGAAGAGGCGATAAATCAGTTTATTGCTTCGAATCCGAGATAAACGGTTAAACGATTGAAAAAAAGACTGCGTTCAGCGAATGATTCTTGCCCTTGAATGTTGAAATTGGGACGAATTCCGATCTGAGATGATTAGAACTCGTCCCATTTTTTATCCAGGTGCTGTTCAGTTTGCTTGATCGAATCTTTCAATTCGATAATCGCAGGCAACGCTGCTGGACACCTTGAATGAATGTTTGTCCAAATCATAGTCGACGACGGCGGTTTTGTCGATGGAGTCTAAGTAAATGCCGAACTGTTTGGTTACGACATAGCCGGCGATGACTAAACGGCCAGAGCGAGGCAATGTGATCGGTTTCCGATTGGCTTTGCGATTTTTTTCACTGTTTTCTTTCATGGAAGCCAACTGCTCGCTCGTTGCATTGCCCCAATGATCTCTCGTTCCGACCCCTTTCAGCTCATCATAGGTGATGAGATGATCTTTCTTTAATTGTTTGGCGCGAGCGACGTAATTGCGGGCGTGTGCGATCGAGATGCGCTCATCCGTTTCTCCGTGCGCCATGTAAAGCGGCGTCATGAGATTGGGAAGAACGTACAGTCCGCTGCGCGATTGATAGGCCATGATGTTGTCTGTTGGACTGCAGCCGATCCATACGTCCATCTCGTCTCTAAACTCTCCGAGTTTATCTTGTTCGTACCATTGAGCGTAATCTGAAATGCCGCACAGGCTGGTGATTGCGGCAAAAAAGTCCGGGAATTTGCCGGCCAGAGCCAAGGCGTTTCCTCCGCCGCCGCTTTCGGATTCAAAGTAAACGATTTCTGGGTCGAGCAAATATTCGCTGTAATGGGTCCGCGCATATTGAACGGCATCGATGACATCGAACAGTTCCAACCCGTTGCAATCTGGATTGCCAGTGGAGTGAGCGCGGCCGCGCATGTCGACTTGAACGCGAAGATATGTATTGTCCGGATCCGGTTCATTCATGACCGTATGTTCAGGGATGCTCAAATGCCAGCCATGTGTTTCAACCAAGATGCAGGAAGGCCGCTCAGGCTTGATAATTCTGGCCGCAAGACTTAAGCCGGGCGTTACGCTGGATGTGTAAGTGATAAAATCGCAATAAGGAGAATGATGGACTAACATGGGGATTAACCTCCTGATCTTTCAATGTCTTTCATTCGAACACATTCGAAAGTATATCACATTCGCTTGAAAATGAACTGCAATTTTTTAAAAAATGATCGCACGCAAAATGGAAAAACAGCAAATGCATGGAGAAAAAAGGTTGACTCCACAGTAATCGATTTATATACTCATAGTAACAAAGTTTTGTCATATATATGGAGTATCATGTTTAAAGGAGTTTATCATGATCCATTGCAAAGGCTCCGCGTTTGAAATTGGTTTCAGCCATGGGAATGCTGCCAAGGAGAAAGTGCATCACTGCATGCAAACTTATGAGCGCATGTTTTATGAATACGGCGGCTTCAGTTGGAAGAAGGCGCAGGAAACAGCGCTTTCGCATGTGAAAGCGATTCATGCGTACAACGCGGCCTATTTGGACGAGATGGAAGGGCTGGCGAAAGGGGCAGGCGTTGCGTTCGAGGACATTTTGACATTGAATGCAAGAAGCGAAATTGCTTTGGTAAACGCTCCGGATGGATGCACCAGCTTTGCTCTGACGAAACCGGTCAGTGAGCGCACTTGGTTAGCCCAGAATTGGGATTGGCGGGGTGAACAGCTGGAATCGTTGATTCATTTGAAGATTGAGCAAAACGATCTGCCTTCATTCCAAATGGTTACCGAAGCGGGGATCATCGGCAAGATCGGCTGCAATGAGGCGGGGATTGGCGTTTGCCTCAATGCCTTGATTACAGATGCTTGGGCGTCCAAAGTTCCCATTCATTTAGGTCTGAGGGCTGTATTGGAATCAAGCACGATGGAGGAAGCGGTCAGCCGCGTGGACAATAATCAAATGGCGTCAGCTGCGCATTTCCTGATCGCATCCGGCACGGGCGAAATGGTCAGCGCCGAAGTTTCTCCTGTGCATACGGCAATCAAGAAAGCGGATTCCGGCGTGCTGTCGCATACGAATCATATTTGTTCCGAGGCGCTGAGAGAGAAAGTGAAAGAAAATGCTTTGCCGAATTCATATGTTCGTTATGATACGATCAATCAATTGCTCGAACAACTGCGGCACAAGCGAACGGATCTCAAAGAAGAAGATTTGTTTGCGCTGCTTTCAAACCATGATCATGCCCCCAATGCGATTTGCCGTCATCCGATTCCGGGAAGCACAGGGCGCGAGCGGTCTGAAACCGTATTTGCCATCGTGATGAATTTAACGGATGTGAAGCTGAGCTGGGTGAAAGGAAGGCCTTGCGAAGCTGAAGCGGTCATCAGAACTTGATCATTGTCAGCAGTCTTTCACAATGCAGGTGTTTCAGATTTCGTTTTTTACGGGTGAGCCGCGAGCGGACATTCAATCATGCAGCTCAGAGAGCTCACTCGATTCAAAAAATAAAGGCTTCTTAGAAACAGAAAAGAAATCGATTTCTATGAAAAGAGGAAAGGTGAGATCAATGAAAACATATGCTATTGCAGGAGCAGGTGCAAGAGCCAGAGCGATGTTTGCAATTCCGCTCGCCCGCGACTTTTCGCATGCAGCAAAACTGGCAGGACTTTATGACAAAAACTTGGCCAGAGCCAAGTTGGTCAGCGAAGAGTGCGGCGGCGTGCCCATATTTGATTCTTTCGAAGAAATGTTGGAGAAGGCGCGCCCGGATACGGTGATCGTCACCACGCCTGATGCGACGCACCATGAGTACATTGTTCGCGCGTTAAGAGCCGGCTGCGACGTGATTTCTGAAAAACCGCTCACGACGGATATGGAGAAATGCCGTGAAATCATGCGGGCAGAACAAGAAACCGGACGACAGGTGACGGTCACTTTTAATTGCCGCTTCATGCCGTATGTCGTTCGCATTAAAGAGCTTTTGTCCGAAGGCGTGATCGGAAACATTCATCATGTCAGCTTGCAATGGATGCTGGACAGAAGCCACGGCGCCGATTATTTCCGCAGATGGCATCGCAGAATGAAAAACAGCGGAGGATTGCTCGTTCATAAGGCGACGCATCATTTTGACATGGTGAATTGGTGGCTGGACGACGAGCCGGAGACGATTCAAGCATTTCAAGACTTGCGCTTTTACGGCCCTAACCGGAAAGAGAGAGGAACGCGGTGCTTGGATTGCCGGTACAAAGACAGCTGCGAATTTTACTTTGACATTACCAAACATGAATTCCACAGCAAATTTTACCATGCGGCAGAGAGTGAAGACGGGTATATCCGAGATCAATGCGTATTCGGGGACGACATTGATATTTACGACACGATGTCTTTGAACGTTCGTTATAAAGGCGGTGCGCTGCTGACTTACTCCTTGGTTGCGTACAGCGCGTTTGAAGGATGGAAATTGACCGTGCATGGGGACAAAGGCCGGTTGGAGGCAGCAGAATACAGCAGCGGGCTGCGACGAGCGGAACCGACGAAAAGCATCGATATTTATCCAGATCAAGGCAATAAAATCACTTATACAATGACAAACATTCGAGAAGGACATGGAGGTGGTGATGAGAGACTGAGAAAAATGCTGTTTGAAGGCGTGCAGGAAGATCCGCTGAAGCAAATGGCGGATACGAGAGCGGGGGCGATGTCGCTTGTCATTGGGGCTGGCGCCAATATCGCTTCGGCTTCAGGGCAGCCGGTTCATGTGAAAGATTTGTTCGAAGATGTGCTTGTCAATCAATGATTTTTTGTGAAAACAGCAATCTTAAATTTTTAATAACAAAAAATGATGAAAAGAAAGTGAAGGTGCAGATGAATGGTTAATCTTCATATTTGCAATGATGCAAACGATTTAGGCAAAAAAGCAGCTGAGCACGCAGGGCGCATTTTGACGGAGTGCATTCAAGAGAAAGGAAAAGCGAGACTAGTGTTGTCTACCGGGCAATCGCAATTCGAATTTTTCGAGAACTTTGTGCAACAGCCGGTTGATTGGTCGAAAGTAGAAATGTTTCATTTAGACGAATACGTTGGGCTTCCAGAAAGTCATCCTGCGAGCTTTCGCAAATATTTAAAGGAGAGGTTTACGACGAAGGTGCCGCTTGGGAAAGCGCATTTTGTGAACGGTGAGGGGGATATTGCAGAACAGATCGCCGCTTTGAATGAAGAGATTTCCAAGGAGCCTGTCGATTTGGGCTTGATCGGCATTGGCGAAAACGCGCATATTGCTTTTAATGATCCGCCTGCGAATTTTGACACGGATGAACCGTACATTGTAGTGGACTTAGATGACGCTTGCAAGCAGCAACAAGTCAGAGAAGGATGGTTTCCATCTATTGATGATGTGCCGAAACAAGCGATTACGATGTCTGTGAAGCAAATTTTGAAATGTGAAGCGATTATTTCATGCGTGCCGCATCAAGTGAAAGCAGAAGCGATTCGCCGAACGCTGACGGAAGAGATCACGAATGTTGTGCCGGCAACGATTTTGAAAACACATCGCAACTGGTCGCTCTATTTGGATCCGGCTTCTTCTTCCCAAATCGATCCAAGCAAGGCGGCGCTGCAAGAACGTTCGTCGTGACCCATCGATTCCCAAAACTTGTGATGAGATGGTATGATGAGAAATCATGGCATCACAGCGAAGGGGTGTTTCTTGGCTTGATGCTTGGTTCGAGCGAAACGGGGCATTACACCGCTTTGCGGCAAGCGGAAGCAGGAAGCGTTCCATGTGATTCAACAATATAAACGACAATATGATTCGTTCATTTGATGAGTTTACAAAGAGGAGAAGATCGAAATGACTGAAGCAAAAGATGCGCAAGTAAGACTCGGAGTCATCGGATTGGGAGGGCGCGGCAGAGGGCTGCTGAAAATGATCTTGGAAATGGATGACGTGGCGGTTCCTGCTGTTTGCGACTTGTATGAAGACCGGTTGCAGATGGGAGCAGAGCTGGTGGAAGCTTCCGGCAGGAAAAAAGCAGACCAATATCAAGATTATGAGCAATTGCTGGCGCGCGGAGATCTCGACGGCGTGATCATCGCCACTTCTATCATCAGTCATGCAAAAATTGCCATCGCGGCAATGGAAGCCGGAGTCGTTCCAGGCATGGAAGTCGGCGGCGCAGCTTCTTTGGAAGAATGCTGGGAGCTCGTTCGTACTTCAGAACGTACAGGCGTGCATTGCATGATGTTGGAAAACTGCAACTTCGGGCGGGATGAGATGGCGCTCTTGAACATGGTGAAGAAGGGCATTTTCGGCGAACTGATCCATTGTCAATGCGGATATGAGCATGATCTGCGCGAGCAAGTCGTCATGGGCAAGGAGAACAGGCATAACCGGCATACGCTTTATTTGCACCGCAACGGGGACAATTACCCGACCCATGGTTTGGGTCCTGCGGCGAAATGTTTGGACATTAACCGGGGCAATCAGTTTCTGACATTAAATTCGATTGCATCCAAGTCCAGAGGGCTCAATGAATGGGCGAAGAACAATTTAGGAAGCGATCATCCTTTGGCGCACGCGGATTTTAAACAAGGGGACATTGTCACTACGATGATTCGGT
>CALKAN010000283.1 GCA_937983035.1 uncultured Paenibacillaceae bacterium
ATATTTGAGGAGTATGCACATAAGATAACATTAAATCCAAAGAATATAACCAGGGATCAGTCAAAAGTTGAAATGTCGCGGCATGAAGAGGAGATTTTGCAATACATTGCTTTTGAACCGGTCACATTCGATGAAATTTTGCGAAGAAGCGGATCTAGTTTTGGACATTTGCACTCAGTTCTGTTATCTTTACTTATAAAAAACAAACTCGAACAGTTGCCCGGTTCCAGGTACATACGAACAGACGGGCACCATTAAAATGCAGAGGGGAGGACAAGCGATGGCGGATTCACTAGTCATTGTGGAATCACCTGCTAAAGCTAAAACGATCGGAAAATACCTCGGAAAGAATTACATTGTCAAAGCCTCCATGGGGCATGTCATCGATCTCCCGAAAAGTCAAACTGGTGTTGATATAGAAAATAATTTTAAACCAAAATATATTACGATTCGCGGGAAAGGCGAAATATTGAAAGAACTGAAAGCAGCGAAGAAGAAAGTCAAGCATGTGTATTTGGCAGCAGACCCTGACCGCGAAGGAGAGGCGATAGCTTGGCATTTGGCCCATTATTTAGGGCTGGACGAAGACGAAAATTGCCGAGTTGTATTTAATGAAATTACGAAGCAAGCCGTGCAGGAAGCATTTAAAAATCCGCGCAAAATCGATATGAATTTGGTCAATGCGCAGCAAGCGCGGCGGATCCTGGACCGTTTGGTCGGGTATAAAATTTCCCCGTTATTATGGAAAAAAGTGAAGAAAGGATTGTCTGCCGGGCGCGTGCAATCTGTCGCAGTGAAGTTAATCATCGACAGAGAGAACGAAATTGACAATTTTGAACCGGTAGAATACTGGACCATTACGGTTGCGTTCTCTTTGACCATCGACGGGAAAAAACATCAGTTTGAAGCGAAGTTTTTTGGTTTGGACGGCAAGAAGAAGGAGTTGTCAAACGAAGAGGAAGTCAATGAAATTCTCGCCAAAATCAAAGGTCAAACATTTCAAGTCAAGGATGTGAAGGAAAAGGAAAGGCTCAGGCATCCTTCACCCCCGTTCATTACGAGTTCCTTGCAGCAAGAAGCTGCGCGAAAATTAAATTTCCGTGCAGCCAAAACGATGTCTATTGCACAGCAGTTGTATGAGGGAGTAGAATTAGGAAATGAAGGCACGGTCGGTCTCATCACTTATATGCGTACAGATTCGACCCGCGTTTCTCCTGTCGCTCAAGAAGAAACGAAAGAGTATATATTAGAAAAGTTCGGCGAAGCGTATGCGCCGAAACAGCCGCGGAACTATGTAAAGAAAAACAGCAATGCCCAAGATGCGCATGAAGCGATTCGGCCTACTTCTGTTTGGCGCGAACCGGCAGCGCTGAAGCCGTATTTGACCCGGGATCAGCTGCGGCTTTACAAATTAATATGGGAACGATTCGTTGCGAGCCAAATGAGTTCAGCGGTCATGGATACGATGACGGTTGATATTGCTGCAGGCGGCGTGGACTTTCGCGCCAGCGGCTCCAAAATTAAATTCCCTGGGTTTATGAAAATTTACGTCGAAGGCAGCGATGATGAAAATCAAGAAGAAGAATCATTCCTGCCGCCGCTCAAACCGGGAGACAAATTGACAAAAGATAAGATTGAACCTAAGCAGCATTTCACCCAGCCGCCTCCGCGGTATACGGAAGCGCGCCTGGTTCGCACGTTGGAAGAGCTTGGCATCGGCAGGCCGAGCACGTATGCGCCGACCCTGGATACGATTCAGCGCAGGGGATACGTTGCGTTGGAGGACAAACGATTCGTTCCAACCGAAATGGGCGAACTCGTCATTCAACTCATGGAGGAGTTTTTCCCTGAAATTTTAAACGTGGAATTTACGGCCAATATGGAGGAAGACCTCGACCGCATTGAAGAAGGGGTTAAAGATTGGGTGAAAGTGCTTGATAATTTTTATCAATCTTTTGCCGAGAGATTAGCGGTAGCCGAAGAGGAAATGAAAGAAGTTGAAATTAAAGACGAAGTTTCAGATGAGACGTGTGAAAAATGCGGTCGGCCAATGGTATACAAAATGGGACGTTACGGCAAATTTCTGGCTTGTTCCGGATTTCCGGAATGCCGCAATACGAAGCCGATCGTTATCGATACAGGCGTAGCGTGCCCGGGATGCGGCCAAGGAAAGATCGTGGAAAGAAGAAGCAAAAAAGGCCGGATATTTTACGGCTGCGACCGATATCCCAACTGTGATTTCGTATCATGGGATAAGCCGGTGGAGAAGCCTTGTCCGAAATGCAGCAGCCTGCTCGTTGAAAAACGAAATCGAAAAGGCAGCTATATCAAGTGCACGAAGTGCGATTATAAAGAAGTGATCAGCGAGGAAGAGGAATAAGACAAATTCGGGAACGCTTGCTGGAGGGGGCGATGATTTGAATTCATCTTTTCATGCGACGACGATATGTGCAGTATATCAGCAAGGGAAAGGCGCGATTGCCGGCGACGGTCAAGTCACATTCGGCAATCAAATGGTGATGAAACATCAAGCGAAGAAAGTTAGAAGACTGTACGGAGGCAAAGTCATTGCAGGCTTTGCCGGTTCCGTTGCTGATGCGTTAACGCTGTTTGACAAATTCGAAGGGAAGCTGCAGGAATATCACGGCAACTTGCAGCGAGCTGCGGTGGAAATGGCGAAGGAATGGCGCTCCGATCGCGTGCTGCGCAGGTTGGAAGCGATGATGATCGTCATGAATCAAGACGGCTTGCTGCTCATTTCAGGCAGCGGAGAAGTGATCGAACCGGATGACGGCATATTAGCGATCGGATCAGGCGGAGGATTTGCGTTAGCCGCCGCAAGAGCTTTGGTGAGAAACGGGCAGAACTTGGAACCGAAAGAGATTGTCAGGACGGCGCTCGAAGTCGCAGCAGAGATTTGCGTATTCACGAACGATCACATCATCGTGGAGGAGGTCTGAGTTTTGAGGAATGAAGCAAGCTTGACGCCAAACCAAATCGTGCGAGAATTGGATAAATATATCGTCGGCCAGAAGAATGCGAAGAAATCCGTCGCTGTTGCGCTCAGAAACCGTTATCGCCGCAGCAAACTTTCTCCGGACATGAGGGATGAAATTATCCCGAAAAACATACTAATGATCGGGCCGACAGGCGTTGGAAAAACAGAGATCGCCAGACGTTTGGCGAAATTGACTGGAGCTCCATTCATTAAAGTGGAAGCAACCAAGTTTACGGAAGTTGGTTATGTCGGCCGGGACGTGGAGTCGATGGTTCGCGACCTGGTAGAGACGGCGATCCGAATTAAAAAAGAAGAAAAAGTGGAAGAAGTTAGAGACAAAGCGGAACAGCTCGCGAATGAACGAATTGTTGCCGCGTTTGTTCCGTCTCCGAAACGAAACCGCAGCAGAAATCCATTGGAAATGCTTTTTGCTGCTCAAACAGACATGGACGCGGATCCTGCTCAAGAGCAAGACGAACATATTCAAAGCAGAAGAAACGACATACGCAGAAAATTGGCTGCCGGCGAATTGGAAGATGCCGTCATTGAAATTGAAGTAGAAGATCAATTTCCAACGATGTTTGACATGTTTCAAGGCAATGAACAAATCGGCGTTAACATGCAGGAATTGTTCGGCAATATGCTGCCTAAGAAAAAGAAAAAAAGAAAACTGACGGTGAAAGAAGCTCGCAAAGTGCTCATTCAAGAGGAAGCGAACAGAATTATTGACACCGATGAGCTGAATCAAGAAGCAATTGCGCTGGCCGAACAGTCTGGCATTATATTTATAGACGAAATTGACAAAATCGCCAGTCCTTCAAAAGGCGCCGGGCCGGATATTTCCAGAGAAGGCGTGCAGCGGGATATTCTGCCGATTGTTGAAGGATCTACGGTCATGACAAAATATGGTCCGGTAAAAACGGATTATATTTTGTTTATCGCTGCAGGAGCATTTCATATTTCTAAGCCTTCGGACTTGATTCCGGAGCTGCAGGGCCGATTTCCTATTCGCGTTGAACTGGACAGTTTGACCCAAGAGCAGTTCGTGCAAATTTTAACAGAACCGAGAAATGCATTGACGAGACAATATGCGGCATTGTTGGAAACAGAAGGCATTCGGATCGAATTTTCCGATGAAGCGATCAATGAAATTGCGAGAATCGCTGCAGAAGTGAACCAAAATACGGATAATATCGGGGCCAGAAGATTGCACACCATTATGGAAAAGCTGCTGGAAGATCTATCTTTTGAGGCGCCGGAGCTGACGTTGGAATCGTTCACCATTACGCCTGAATACGTGCGTGAAAAATTAGGCAGCATTGCCCAGGACAAAGATTTAAGCCAGTATATATTGTAGAGCAGTGATTTATTGCAGAAGCTGCATGAGTAAGTGCGTGGGAGGATTCATTCATGACATTGCTGTCGAAGACGAGGCAGCTGAACCGGTTGCTGCAACAAGCAGCCGGTCAAGCTGTTAATTTTATGGAAATGGCTCAAGTGCTGAAAGAAACGCTTCATTCGAATGTATTCGTATTCAGCCGCAAAGGAAAAATGTTAGGTTATGCTTTCATGGATGCGCAAGAGGAAAAATGGAGCAGCATCACCGACGAAAATCATCGGATTCCTCATGAATACAATCAAATTTTGTTGCAAATCCATGAAACTTATTCCAATACGGAAGCCAATTCTTCTTATGAAATGTTATTAGATCAACTGCAGCCATTGTTCGGGCAGACATATGTGACGATTATCCCGATCATAGGCGGCGGCGATCGCCTCGGTTCATTAGTCATCGAACGTTCGAATCATCCATTTGTCGATGATGACCTCATCTTGTCAGAATATGGATCTACCATCATCGGAATGGAAATTTTGCGAATGCGGGCGGAAGAAGCGGAATCAGAGGCAAGAAGCAAAGCAGCGGTGCAAGTGGCTGTCGGCTCTTTATCTTACAGCGAGTCGGAAGCAGCAGAACATATCTTTGAAGAGCTGGATGGGATGGAAGGGCTGCTTGTTGCCAGCAAAATTGCTGACCGGGCAGGCATTACCCGTTCTGTGATCGTCAATGCGCTGCGCAAATTAGAAAGCGCCGGCGTCATTGAAACGCGTTCATTAGGCATGAAAGGCACTTATATTAAAATATTGAATGAACAGTTAGTTCAAGAATTTTCGAAATAGAACGATGGAAGCATGTCAATATTCATCCATAAAAAATCCTATCTTTACACAAAGATGGGATTTTTTCCATTTATTTCTATTTTTTATAGTAATTTTGCTACATGATGTTGATTGTAGATATAAATTGTGAATTTTCGGATACATATTGTCGAAAAAAGAGGAACCATATCTATTTTTGTAGAATGTGTTAGGCAGAAGCGGGACCATTTTACAGATGAGAAAGGAATGACACGAGTGGAACTGTTGAACAGCACAACTTTTAACTTATTGACTAGTTCAGTTGATGCAGCCTCGCTTAGGCACAAAGTTTTAGCAAACAACATTGCCAATGCGGATACGCCGCATTTCAAGCGATCTGATGTATCGTTTGAAGCATTGCTGAAAGAACAACTGAACGCTCGTGCATTGTCTGGTTATCGGACGCATCCCAAACACATTCCAATTGGACATGCAATGCCTTCTGTAACACCGAAAGTCGTTACAGATCACGATACGGCCATGAATCACAACGGAAACAATGTCGATATTGATGCGGAAATGGCCATGCTGGCTCAAAATCAGTTGAATTATCATATGTACATTGGACAAATCAGTCACGAAATCAGCATGATTCGAAAAGCAATCGGAGGAGGCAATTGATGACATGGGAATAATGGGAAGTTTTAAAGCGAGCGCTTCAGGGTTAACCGCGCAAAGGTTAAGGATGGATGTCATCGCATCGAACATCGCGAATGCAAACAGTACGAGAGCTAGGCTCGTCGATGGACAGTGGGTTCCTTATCGAAGAAAAATGGTTGTAATGGAACCGATTAAGCAATCTTCATTTCAACGGATGTTAAATGAAAAGATGGAAGCAGGACAGGGGGTTAAAGTGACGAGAATTGCAGAAGATGAGCAGCCTTTTAAGAAAGTTTATGATCCTGCTCATCCAGACGCGGGAGCTGACGGATATGTGCAAATGCCGAATGTGGATATATTGAAAGAAATGGCGGATATGATATCTGCTTCCCGCGCGTATGAAGCGAACGTAACAGCTTTAAATGCATCGAAATCGATGTTCATGAAAGCATTGGAAATTGGAAGGGCCTGACCAATAGAATACGGGGGAGAGAATTTTTAAAATGGACTTGCTAGATATAAATTTTCCATTCGTCAAAGCACAAAGCAGCACAGTGGCTGCTGACCGTGCGCAGACAGCGTCTCGCGCAAATGCGTTGGAACTCAGCAGCAGCTTTCGTGATTTTTTGCAGCAACATATCGATCAGTTAAATGCAGATCAGCGCAATGTCGATCATCAAATCATGCGGTATGTAAGCGGAGAAAGCATTGAGCCGCACGAAATCATGATCGCATCGCAAAAAGCGATGCTGGGAATTGAATTAACGGTCCAAGTTCGAAACAAGGCGGTGGAAGCCTATCAAGAAATCATGCGCATGCAGCTGTAATATGAACGGCTTCCATGCAGCGAAAAATAAGGATTAACCGTTATTATGAGGTGAAACAGTGAACGAAACAATCAGCAAATACTGGAATAAGGTGACACCTTATTTGGACCGTTATACGAAAAAACAGAAAATCATGATCGGCGCCATTGCTTTGCTCGCATTGATGATCATCGCATTGCTTATTTTTCAATTTTCAAAAACTGAATATTCGTTAGCCTATACAGATCTGAATGCTTCAGATGCTGCTGCGATTAAAAGTTATTTGGAATCGCAATCCATTCCGTATAAATTCAGTCAAGACGGACGCAGCGTTGCCGTGCCGACGACCAAAGTAGCTGATGTGAAAATCGGAGTAGAGTCGCAAAACTTAATTAAGAACGGCTCGATTGGTTACGGCATATTCCGAGAAAATTTTTCTAGTTTCGGCCTGACGGACAGTCAGTTTGAACTGCTGAGCGTTGACGCCAGGGCCGGCGAAATCCAGCAGCTCATCAATGCCATCGACGGCGTGCGAGAATCAAAAGTGTTGTTAAACATTCCGTCCGAAAGCGTATTTGTTCGAGAAAACAAAGAACAAGCCACCGCTTCGGTTGTCGTTACGTTTCAACCTGGCTATCCGATCGACCAAAACAAAATTGACACGATTTACAGCCTCGTTTCAAAAAGCGTAGAAAATTTACCGGAAGAAAACATTACGATTTCTGATCAAAACGGCGAATTGCTGCCATCGTCTCGATTGCGCGGCACTGCCGTATCGACTGCCAGCACTGCCGTGCAGCATATGCAGATCAAGAAACAGTATGAAGCTGACATTCAGCGAACGATTCAAAATTTTCTCAGCAAAATTCTTGGTCCGGATAAAGTCGTTGTCAATGTATGGTCTACGCTCAATTTCGATCAAAAGCGCCGCGAGGAGAAAATATTTACTCCTGTGAATGAATTTGATCAAACCGGCATTGAACGCAGCGTCCAA
>CALKAN010000284.1 GCA_937983035.1 uncultured Paenibacillaceae bacterium
GGCAGTAATTCTCTGGAGGAATTGGCGCCGCAGCAGCGCGAGAAGGCCGTGCAAGTGGTCGAGCAAGTAAGCGAGAGCATTCCTTTGCGGGCGGCGCTGTTGATCGATGCAAGCGCCAGCATGAGGCCTAAGCTGAAACAAGTCGAAGAAGCGATTTGGGATCTTTCGCTCAGTTTGCAAGCCAGACAAGGGCGGAGCGAAGTTTCAGTGTTTCATTTTCCTGGTTCAGGCAAGCCGTTTCGCGATATTGAACTGGATTTAGGGTGGACGGACAACGTGCCTGAGGTTAATCGTTTATTTTCTAAATTAAGCATGAGAGGAGCGACGCCGACCGGACCGGCCATCATGCATGTGGTGGAATATTTTGAAAAAGGATACATGCAAGAAGAACGCGAGCCGAGCATGCCGACAGTGAAAGACTGGCGCGGAGAGGACGGCGCGCTGAGTGACTATATCATGTAGGCCTTCTGTTCTTTTGCCGGGAACGATCATTTCAGGGAAATGGAACGGCAAACAATATAAAATTATAAAATTGCTCGGTGAAGGCGCCAATGGACGCGTCTATCTTGTTGAACGAAATCAAACATGTTTCGCGCTGAAAATGGGATTTGATTGGTTAGACCATCAATTTGAAGTTAATGCCATTAAAGCACAGCAAAGGGATGGGCAGGCGCCGTTGCTGCTGGACGCCGATGATTTTCATTGGCGCGGGCAAAATTTTTCCTTTTACGTAATGCGCTATATCGACGGCCAAAGCCCGGATGCATTTTTAAAAAAACATGGGATGGAATGTTTATCCGTGATCGGCCTTCATTTGCTGCGGCAGTTGCGGAAATTTCATGAGAATGGTTTTGTGTTCGGAGATTTGAAGCCTGAAAATGTGCTGGTGACAAAATATGGCGAAGTCCAATTGGTTGATTACGGCGGTGTTTCGAAAGCGGGTTCATCCGTCAGACAATTTACGGAACGATATGACAGAGGTTATTGGGGCGGAGGCAGCAGAACCGCAGATGAAGGATATGACATTTTTTCCTTCTGCGTGCTTTGCATTCAGTTAACGAATCCATCCGGATTAAGAGCTGCAGCGGAAGCAAGCTGGGAACGAAAACCGCATCATTTGCTGGAGTTGGCCCGACAAACGCCGCCGCTGAGCAGATGGCTGCCTTTTTTCCAAAAAGGGCTGACCGGGCGATTCGCCTCATCGTCGGAAGCGGCTGCTCTATGGAAAGAGCTGATCAAGCCTAAGAAGATTCATGAAAACGCAGCAGTGACCCGCCGTTTGACTGAAGCGCTGATCATCATGCTTATTTTGTTTGCATCTGCCTTATTGTTTGTGCTTAAATAAGGCGAGAAGCATGAATAAATCAAGCGATAGTATGCTGGAAATGAAGGAATGAGAATATGGCGCTGAGGGAGAAGGCGGAACGGTTCATGAAGGAAAAAGGCTTGCTTAAGCGGCATGATCGAGTCTTGGCAGCTGTTTCCGGCGGACCAGACTCGATGGCGCTGCTGCATTTGCTGCACAGTTTGTCAGACGAATGGGAATTAACATTGGCTGTTGTTCACGTCAACCATATGATTCGCGGACAGGAAGCAGATGAAGAAGCGGAGCTGGTCAGACATTATGCTGCTTCTTTAGGAGTTGATTTTCATCTTGTTTCTGTCAACATTCCGGCTGTCTTAGAACAATTCGGAGGCAACCTGCAAGATGCGGCCCGTGTCAAACGGCATGAAGCATTGTCAGATTTGGCAAAAAAGCAGCACATGCACAAAGCGGCTTTGGCACACCATGCGGATGATCAAGCGGAAACATATTTGATGAGAATGATTAAAGGTTCATCTCCTGCGGGACTTAGAGGCATGGAAGCGAGCCGGACGATAAACGGGCTGGAACTGATCCGGCCGCTTTTGCGCGTTTATAAGGAGGATATTTTGCAATATTGTCATCAGCATGAAATTCCATACCGCATAGACAGCAGCAATGAAAATAAAACTTATATGCGCAACCGCATTCGCTTGGAATTGATCCCGTATTTGCAGCGCATGAATCCTCGCATTGCGCAAGTGATCAATCAAACGGCGCAGCTTCTTCAAGAAGACGAGCAATATATGGAGCAAGAAGCTGTGCGCTGGATGGATGAACACGTCCATTCCAAGGGGCGGTCTTACCAGCTGAAAAGAGATGCGTTCAGAGGCTTGCATATCGCTTTACAAAGAAGAGTGATTAAACTAATATTAAGTTACTTGAGCGCTGGGAAGCCTGTTTGGGACTTTCATAAGCTGGAGCGGCTGCGCATGGCGATCGCATCAAACGAAACGCGTTCCCGCCGCGTGGAAGCGGGGCATAACATAACCTGTTTCATCCAATATGACGAGATTCGGTTTGAAACATTTCAGGAACCTCTTTCGTATGAATATAAGATCCATGCCTTGCCTGAACGATTGGAACTGGAAGGAGCGAGCTTGACGTTCAGCGTATTGTCCGCGCATGAATTTTGCGGAGAATCAGCCGATTGCGGCCAAGCTTGGTTTGATTTGGATGAAATTCACTTGCCTTTTACGATTAGAACCCGCCGCCCGGGAGATCGCATGCAGCCGAAAGGCATGAGCGGAAGCAAGAAAGTCAAAGACATTTTTATTGATGAGAAGGTCAGGATGGAAGATCGAGACAAGCTTCCGCTTTTGTTTGACGGACAAGACAGGCTGCTTTGGATTCCGACCGTGCGCCGTTCCAAATTTGCGCTGATCACCAGCAAGACAAAGCGAATTCTGCATATCGTTTATGAGAAAAACAACCATTAGCTTAGGAGGTTTATCCAGTTGTCAAATGCATCGATGCACGAAGATATCAGTGAAGTATTGCATGATGAAGCAGAAATTCAAGCGAAGATCGATGAGCTTGCGCAACAATTGAAAGCAGAGCTGGAACATAAAAATCCGCTCGTCATCTGCATACTCAAGGGCGCTTTTATTTTTATGGCGGATTTGGTGAAGCGTCTGGACTTTCCGCTTGAGATTGATTTTATGGATGTTTCCAGCTATGGACAATCGACAGAATCATCCGGGATTGTGAAGATCATTAAAGATTTGGACACCTCTGTTGAAGGAAGGCATGTGCTCATTGTAGAAGATATCATCGACAGCGGGCTGACGCTGCGGTATTTAGTGGACGTGCTCAAAGGACGTCGCGCCCAGTCGGTCTCGATCGTCACTTTGTTTGACAAGCCGGAAGGGCGCAAGGTGGAGCTGAATGCCGACTATACCGGATTTACTCTCCCGAATTCATTTGTGGTGGGATATGGTTTAGATTACGCGGAAAAGTATCGCAATTTGCCATATATCGGAATTTTAAAACAGTCGGTTTATCAAAATGAAAAATAAGACGGACAAATTGTTGTAAATTTGTAATTTTGTCTTGCAAAGTGTTATTATAATATAATATTAGTTCGCTTTTTTTCGAGAGGAGGCAGGGGATGAATCGCATCATTCGCAATACCGGATTTTATCTGCTCATCTTTTTGGTCATCATAGGGATTATTCATTTCCTCAGCAATCAGAATGACCACGTGCGTGAATTGACCTATGATCAATTCAGGCATGAAGTGATGAGTAATAATGTGAAAGAACTGACGGTTCAATTCGAAAGAAATACATATCATATAACCGGGCAGTTTAAGGGTGAGCCGGCGGGTCCGAACAGCAATTACTTTGAATACTTTGCGCCGATAGGCGACAGAGTGTGTGAGCTGCTGGATGAAGCCGGCGTGGATTATGTGATGAAGCCGGCGGCGGAAGGCAATATTTGGCTCGGCTTTTTGACCACGCTGATTCCTTTTGTGCTCATATTCGTGCTCTTCTTCTTCTTGTTGAATCAAGCTCAAGGCGGCGGCGGGAAAGTGATGAATTTCGGCAAGAGCAAAGCTCGCCTTTATAATGAAGAGAAGAAGAGAGTTACGTTTGAAGATGTTGCTGGGGCGGATGAGGAGAAGCAAGAGTTGATCGAAGTTGTGGAATTTCTGAAAGATCCGCGGAAATTCTCAGCAGTTGGAGCTAAAATTCCGAAAGGCGTTCTGCTCAACGGTCCGCCAGGCACGGGTAAGACATTGCTGGCAAGAGCAGTAGCCGGGGAAGCAGGCGTCCCCTTCTTCAGCATCAGCGGTTCTGACTTCGTAGAAATGTTCGTCGGGGTAGGTGCTTCGCGCGTCAGGGATTTGTTTGAAAATGCCAAAAAGAATTCCCCGTGCATCATTTTTATCGACGAAATTGATGCCGTAGGACGCCAGCGCGGCGCAGGTCTCGGCGGCGGACATGACGAGCGTGAACAGACGTTGAACCAATTGCTGGTTGAAATGGACGGTTTCAGTTCCAATGAAGGGATTATCATCATTGCTGCGACGAACCGTCCGGATATATTGGATCCAGCTCTGCTGCGCCCAGGTCGTTTCGACCGCCAGATTACCGTCGACCGTCCAGACATTAAAGGACGAGAGGCTGTGCTTAAAGTGCATGCTCGCAACAAGCCGCTGGCTGATGACGTCAAATTAGACGTTCTGGCCAGATATACGACGGGGTTTACCGGAGCTGATCTGGAGAATTTGCTCAATGAGGCTGCATTAATCGCTGCACGCCGGAATAAGAAAGTCATCTCGATGTCAGAATTAGACGAGGCTTTTGACCGGGTCGTTGTCGGCACAGCCAAACGGAGCCGCGTCATCAGTCCGAGGGAGAAGCGCACGATCGCTTATCACGAGGCAGGCCATGCGATTATCGGTTATTATGTGCGCCACGCCGATGTGATTCATAAAGTGACGATTGTGCCAAGAGGACGTGCGGGCGGATATGCCATGATGATTCCGAAAGAAGGAGAAGACCGCCTGCTGAATACGAAATCTGAACTGTTGGATCGTGTGACAGGATTGCTTGGGGGACGCGTGGCTGAAGAACTCTTTATTGGAGAAATCGGAACCGGCGCGTATGACGATTTCAAGAAAGCCACTTCCATCGTTCGGAGCATGGTTGTTGAGTTCGGAATGAGTGAAAAGCTTGGACCGATGCAGTTCGGCCATTCTCAAGGCCAAGTGTTCTTGGGCCGAGATTTGGGTCATGAACAAAATTACAGTGATGCGATCGCCTACGAAATTGACCAAGAAATGCAGTCGATGATCCGCCAGTGCTATGAAGAAGCGAAAAGAATATTAACCGAGCATGCGGATCAAGTGCATTTGCTCGCGAAGGCGCTGCTGACGGTGGAAACGCTGAATCGTGCGCAAATTGTGGAATTGCTTGAGAAAGGAACGCTCACAGACAGTGACGGCAGAACGTACACTGCTGATGAAATCATGAACAGATCGGAAGAGATCAAAATCAATATACAGAAACAAGATCAGGAGCAACAATCGAATCAGCTCGATTTTGATCGGGAAGACAAAGACAACGCAGATGACAATGAACCGGATAACAAGCAGTAAAAAACGATGCAAGAACGAAAGCAGAGCTTGAGTTCTTGCATTTTTTTTGTTTCGCTAAATATATTGACACTGCATAGGAAGTTGTGTAAATTAAAAGTTAACTTTGTGAGCACAGACGATCATGAGCAAGAGCAGCTTTCTTTTGACGTGCTTGTTCTTTTTTTCACAAATTATAAGGGGGAGACCATTTCAATGGAAGCCTTGGCCTTGGAGCGCAGAGCTGAGCGAAATCAGCAGTTGAAGGAACGTTTGATGGAATTAAAAAAGGAACGGAATGCCATTATTTTAGCGCATTATTATCAGCGTGATGAAATTCAAGAAGTGGCTGACTTCAGGGGAGATTCCTTTTTATTGGCTCAAAAAGCAGCTGAGACAGATGCGGATGTCATCGTTTTTTGCGGTGTGCATTTCATGGGAGAAAGCGCAAAGATTTTGGCCCCGGATAAAACTGTGATCATTCCAGACGAGCGGGCGGGCTGTCCGATGGCGGATATGGTGAATGTGCAGGGATTGCGCGAATTGAAGAAGAAACACCCGAACGCTAAAGTCGTTACTTATATTAATTCTTCTGCTGAAGTTAAAGCGGAAACCGATATTTGCTGCACCTCGTCGAACGCAATTAAAGTCATTCAATCGCTGGACGCTGAAGAAATTATATGGGTGCCGGACAAAAATTTAGGCCATTACGTTTCCAAACATACCGATAAGAAAATGATCATTTGGGAAGGGTATTGCAATACCCACGATATGCTGACCGTGAAAGATGTGGAAATGATGCGCGCCAAATACCCGAACGCCCAATTGGTCGTTCATCCGGAGTGCCGTCCGGAAGTCGTGGAGATGGCTGATTTCGTTGGCAGCACGACAGCGATTATTAAATATTGCCGTGAGTCGGATTGCAAGGAATTCATTATCGGAACGGAGGATGGAACTGGATATCAGCTGCGGAAAGACAGCCCGGACAAAACATTCCATTTCGCCTCTAAATTTTTAGTCTGCCCGAATATGAAAGTGAACAATTTGAAGAAATTGGTGCGCTGCTTGGAAAACATGGAACCGGAAATTTATGTTCCGCCGCAAATTGCAGAAAAGGCAAGAGTTTCATTAGAGCGCATGCTTGCAGTAGTATAATACAGTCATGACAAGAAGCTCCGAAAGGAGCTTTTCTTTTGGTCAGCTGACAGAGCAGGCGGCAATCAGCAGCCTGCCTGAGCTGCATCGCGTGCCATGGTTTAGATTCGATTGGATAAGGAGGCTGCCGCAGATGAGCAAAGAGTGGATATTTCCTGGTTTAGATCAACAGATTAAAGAATGGCTGCGAGAAGATCTTGGAACGGGAGATGTGACAACTTACCATACGATCCCTGAAACGCATCAATCCGTCGGCATCATTCATGCGAAAGAAGACGGCATCCTGGCGGGTCTTCCAGCTGCTGAGCTTGTGTTTCAAGTCATTGACGCAGCATTGACGTTTCGCGCTGCAGTCAAAGATGGAGACGAAATCAGCGCAGGGACAGTCATTGCAGAGGTGGAAGGAAAGACGCGTCACATTTTGATCGGAGAGAGGCTGGCGCTTAACTTGTTGCAGCGGCTTTCCGGCATCGCTACCCGCACCCGTCAATATGCGCAGCAAATTTCGGGCTTGAATGCCATGCTGGTCGATACGCGCAAAACAACGCCGGGCCACAGGCAATTGGAGAAATACGCCGTGCGCGTTGGCGGCGGGAGAAATCATCGATTTGGTCTTTACGACGCTGTCATGATCAAAGATAATCATATTAAGGCGGCCGGCGGCATTGCTGCAGCAGTTCGTCAAGCTCGCTCTTCGATTCCTTATACGATGAAGATTGAAGTGGAAACGGAGAATTTGGAGCAAGTAAAGGAAGCTTTGGCAGCCGGGGCGGATATCATTATGCTTGATAATATGCCATTGCAAGAGATGAAGCAGGCGGTCAGCATGATACGAAATGGAAATCCGGCTGTGCAAATCGAAGCTTCCGGCGGCGTAAATTTGAAAACGATACGAAGCATTGCCGAGACGGGAGTTGACGCCATTTCCGTCGGTGCCTTAACTTCTTCCATTCAGGCGCTGGATATTAGTTTAGATTTGAATGAAAAGAAAGGGAGACGCCCATGATATTAGTAGTAGATGTTGGCAATACGAATATCGTATTCGGCGTGTACGAAGGCAAAAAATTGCTTCGTCATTGGCGCTTCAGCACAAAGCAAACGGCAACGGAAGATGAGTACGGCTTGATGATGGTGCAGGCATTGAGTTTTGACGGTTTTCATGTCGATCAAATCGAAGGCGTCATCATCTCCTCGGTTGTTCCGCCATTAATGCCGGTGCTGGAAAAAATAAGCATTCGTTACTTGAAGCATGAACCGCTCGTAGTGGGTCCGGGAATTAAAACAGGGCTCAATATCCGCTACGAAAACCCGCGCGAAGTTGGCGCGGATCGCATCGTCAATGCTGTTGCGGCGATTGACAAATACGGTTCGCCGCTGCTCGTCGTTGATTTCGGCACGGCAACGACGTTTGATTACATCGATGAGAAAGGACAATATATCGGCGGTGCAATTACGCCGGGCATCGGCATTTCGACGGAGGCGCTTTACCGCAGCGCGGCCAAACTTCCCAGAATCGAATTGGCTGCCCCCGGCAGCGTGATCGGCAGAAATACGGTTCAATCGATGCAAGCTGGAATTATTCACGGTTATGCAGGACAAGTCGACGGGATTGCGCGCAAAATTAAAAGAGAGTTCAACCCGAATGTCAAAGTCATTGCTACCGGCGGCTACGCAGATTTAATTTCTGCTGAATCCGAAGAGGTTGAAGTCGTTGACTTATTGCTTACTTTGCATGGGCTTAGATTGATTTATGAGAAAAATCAATAACACATCAAGAAGACCGGAGGATGATCATGCGCGACTATTGTGTTAGAGCTGTTGCATACGGAGGGAAAGTAAGAGCTTTTGCCGTGCATACAACCGGCATCGTGGAAGAATTGAGACGCCGCCATGGAACGTGGCCGACTGCAACCGCAGCGCTGGGACGAGCTGTTTCTGCGGCTTTGATGATGGGAGCGATGCTTCAGGATGATCAGAAACTGACATTGCAGATCAGAGGAAACGGCCCATTGGGACATATTGTCGTTGATTCCAACGCTAAAGGAGAAGTCCGCGGTTATGTGGCCCATCCAGACGTGCACTTGCCGCCGAACGACCAAGGGAAATTGGACGTTGCCGGCGCAGTTGGCCGGGAAGGGAGTTTGTATGTCGTGAAAGACTTGGGGCTGAAGGAACCGTACCGCGGCAGCATTCCCATCGTATCGGGTGAGATTGCTGAAGACATTACTTATTATTTTGCAAAATCTGAACAGACGCCTTCAGCTGTAGGCTTAAGCGTGTTGGTGAATCGTGACGCATCGGTTTGGGTTGCCGGCGGTTTCATCATTCAATTGCTTCCTGGATTGAAGGAAGAAGAAATTGAAGAGATTGAAAAGGTCATCTCAGAATTGAAGCCGTTGTCCGAAATGTTGAAGGACGTTACTTCATTAGAAGATCTGCTCAAGCAATTGCTGCCGGACGCGGAAGTAAAGGAAGAAATGGATGTGCGGTTCAAGTGCCAATGCTCCAGAGCCCGTGTGGAAAGCACGTTGATCAGTTTGGGAAAAGAGGAATTGGAAAATTTGATTAAAGAAGACGGGAAAGCTGAAGTGGTCTGTCATTTTTGCAATGAAGCGTACCAATTCAATGAGGAAGAGCTGACCGCCTTGCTGCCATAAACATGCTTCACCTCCAAACAGCTCGGCAGCTTTATTGAATAAAATTTGTAAAAAAAGTTTTGACATTTCTTATAGTTCTTTGGTATGATTAATTAAACCAAGATATTTACTCGGGATTAAACGATATGGAGGTAAAAAGATGGCCAAATTAGTTCAAAATATTACCCAGTTAATCGGTGACACGCCGCTTGTTCGTCTCAACCGCATCGTTCCTGAAGACAGCGCAGAAGTATATGTGAAGCTCGAGTATCAAAACCCGGGAGCAAGCGTGAAAGACCGCATTGCAATCAGCATGGTTGAAGAAGCAGAGAAACAGGGCATTTTGAAACCGGGATCTACGATTATCGAGCCGACGAGCGGCAACACAGGCATCGGTTTGGCGATGGTTGCGGCTGCGAAAGGCTACAAAGCGATTTTGGTCATGCCGGAAACGATGAGCATGGAGCGGCGCAATTTGCTTCGCGCATATGGAGCGGAACTCGTTCTTACCCCGGGTTCGGAAGGGATGAAAGGGGCGATCAAGCGGGCAGAAGAGATCGTTGCCCAAAATCCGGACTACTTCATGCCGCAGCAATTTAAAAACCAAGCAAACGTGAAGATTCACCGGGAAACGACAGGGCCTGAAATTGTCGAAGCGATTAAAAACCATGACGGCAAATTAGATGCGTTTGTGGCAGGGATCGGCACTGGAGGCACGATTACAGGCGCTGGCGAAGTGCTGAAGAAAAATTTCCCCGGCATTAAAATTTACGCCGTTGAACCAGCCGATTCACCGGTTCTTTCCGGCGGACAGCCTGGACCTCATAAAATTCAAGGCATCGGCGCAGGTTTCGTTCCAGATATTTTGAACACGGAAATTTATGACGGCGTGATTACGGTTGAGAATGAAGCGGCTTTTGAGCATGCCAGAATGGCTGCGCGCCAGGAAGGCATATTGGGCGGCATTTCTTCCGGCGCTGCGATCTGCGCTGCTTTGAAAGTGGCCAAAGAGCTCGGCAAAGGCAAACGAGTCGTGGCAGTGCTGCCAAGCAATGGGGAACGCTATCTCAGCACGCCTCTTTATCAGTTCGAAGGTTAATTGACAAAGATCGGATCGGATGAATATAATACGAACTTAGCAGGACTGGCTCAAATGCGGGCCGGTTCTTTCTTTTCTTGCACCATGCGTGCAAGGCAAAGGCGCACATAGACGAACGGGGGATCTATGAGATGACGATAATCACCTGGGATGATTGGCGGGAATGGCTTGATCAAGGGCATACGATGATGCCTTATATTCAGAAATATCCGAAAGCAGCTTCGAGCATCGAAAGCTGGCAAAGCGTTTGGCGAGAGGCTTCTCCTTATGCATTTGCGTTGGAGAGCGGCAAGGAAGGCAGATACCATTTCATGGGGATGCATCCTCGCTCTGTCATCAAAGGCAAAGGCGATGAAGCTGTCATCACTGATTTTGGCAGCAATCGCGTGAGCACAGCGAAAGGTTTCCCTTTGACGCTCGTCAAACAATGGCTTCAGCCTTATCGCGCGCCAAAGGTCAAAGGAGTGCCGAAATTCACCGGCGGCATCGTTGGATATTGGGCGTACGATGCGGTTCGTATGATGGAACGCATTCCGGAGAAAGCGAAGGATGATGCCGGTCTGCCGGATTATTATTTCATGATGATGGATGAATTGTGGATTGTGGATGCGCTCACAGGTGATTTGTATTGCTGCGTGCATGTCCCAGTGCATCATCAGCCGGATCTGGCGCACCAAAATGATGTTGAAGCATGGAAGTTGAAGTTTCAAGAGGCAAAAGCGCGTGCTCGGGCAATGAAAGAAGTTTGGGACGGCTGCATGACAGATTCGATTGCCGTTCAGCAGGCGCGGCAGCGCAGCCGGGCATACGCATCGATCAGTTCGCAAGCTTTGCAAGATATAGAGATCGAAAAGGTGGAAGGCATTCATATTGATTTTCCAAAATCGGCGTTCGCAGATGCAGTTAAACAAATCCAAGAATATATACGGGCTGGAGACGTCTTCCAAGTGAATATTTCTACCAGACAGCGCCGTTTATTAAAGGCGTCCGGGGAGGAAATCTATGAATGGCTGAGGCTGTGCAATCCATCGCCTTACATGGCATATGTTCGTTTTCCAGAATTGCAGCTCGTATCTGCATCGCCGGAGCTGTTGGTGCGGTTGGAAGGAAGCAAGCTAAGCACGAGGCCGATCGGCGGCACTAGACGCCGCGGCAGCACGAAAGCAGAAGATGATGAACTGGCTGATGAATTAATATATAATGATAAGGAACGCGCGGAGCATATTATGCTCGTTGATTTGGAGCGCAATGATATGGGACGGATATGCGCTTTTGGTTCCGTGCGGGTAAAAGAATTCATGGTGCTTGAATATTATTCGCATGTGATGCACATCGTGTCAGAAATTGAAGGCTTGCTTGCTGAAAATAAGGACATTTTTGATGTGATTGAAGCGGTGTTTCCAGGGGGCACGATCACGGGCGCTCCGAAAATTCGAACGATGGAGATTATTGAACAATTGGAGCCTGTGCGCCGAGGACCGTATACGGGATCGCTGGGCTGGATTGATTATAATGGGGATGCCGAGTTTAACATTATGATCCGAACGCTTGTTATCGATGAGAAGGGTCAAGGATATGTGCAAGCAGGCGCCGGCATTGTGATCGATTCCGATCCGGAAAAGGAATATGCGGAATCGTTGAATAAAGCGAAGGCGCTGTGGCAGGCCGTTCAGTACAGCGAGAGATGGAAAGGGGAGCATCTATTGTGATGCTGGTCATCGACAATTATGATTCGTTTACGTACAACTTAGTCCATTGTTTGGGCGTGCTTGGGGAAGAGATTCGAGTTTGCCGAAATGATCAGATTACTGTTGAGCAAATCGAACAGATGTCACCCGATTTCATCATTATTTCGTCAGGGCCCGGCACGCCGGATCAGGCCGGCGTTACCCTTTCCGTCATCGAGCATTTTAAAGGAAGTGTTCCGATATTGGGCGTCAGTTTGGGGCATTTGGCCATTGCACAAGCTTTTGGCGGCGAAGTTGTTCAGGCAAAAAAATTGATCCATGGGAAGACTTCTGCTGTCATGCATGATGGAAGAACGATCTTCGGCGGGCTTCCTTCTCCTTTTCAAGCTGCCCGGTATCATTCATTGATCGCAGCGCGACGATCGCTCCCAAACTGCTTGGAAATCAGCGCCGAAACGAACGAAGGCGAAATTATGGGATTGCGTCATAAGCAGTACCCGATTGAAGGGATTCAATTTCATCCAGAATCGATCATTTCAGAATATGGGCAACAGCTTTTGAGTAATTTCATCACTGTGTACAATGGGAGCAAAGGAAGTTTGCGATGAAGATTTTCGTTAACGGCGCATTGCAAGATGCTGAAGAAGCGAAAGTATCGGTGTTTGATCATGGGTTCATGTATGGGATCGGCTTGTTTGAAACTTTTCGCACGTATGAAGGAAAGCCGTTTTTGTTAGTTCGTCACATGGATCGTTTGAGCGATGCTTGCAAATGGCTTGACATCGACTGGGAAAGAGATGATCTCCGGACGCAGCAGCAGATTGAAACCTTGCTTCAAGAAAACGGCTGGCGTGATGCGTATATCAGGTATTCCGTTTCAGCAGGGAACGATATGCTCGGATTGCCGGCCGGACCTTATCGCGAGCCGAATGTCATCATATATGCCAAGCCTTTGCCGCCCATGCCCGAAGAGCTTTATATAGAAGGAAAACCGCTGCAGAAACTGCGCACAACTCGCAACACGCCTGAAACTCCGATTCGCTTCAAATCGTTTCACTATATGAACAATATCGCAGCTAAACGCGAATTGGCCCAATATTCATGGGCAAGCTCTGCAGAAGGGCTGATGCTGACGGAGCAGGGACATGTATCTGAAGGGATTGTCAGCAATTTGTTTTTCGTAAAAGGAGATTGCGTTTACACCCCTTCGGAAGACACAGGCATTCTTCCCGGCATCACCCGCAGTTTTGTGTTGGAATTGTGCAGCGTTTTGCATGTATCTTGGCAGATGGGGCATTATACTTGGGAAGATTTGTTGGAGGCAGACGAAATTTTTGTGACGAATTCCATTCAAGAGATCGTGCCGATTACGAGTTTGTATGATGAAAACGGGAATCAAAGCATCGTAGGCGATGGAGTCATCGGTGCCATAACAGCCGCATTGTTGCAAGCATATCGAGAACATGTTGGAAGGTGAGTCGGAGTGAAGCAGTTTTATGCAAAGGATGTCAAACCGACGGTCCGTACAGTAAAATGCCGGGATAAACAATTGGTCATTGGCAAAAAGACGCTGATCATGGGCATACTGAACATTACGCCGGACTCTTTCTCAGACGGCGGCCGCTTCAATTCATTAGACGCTGCGGTTGCCAGAGCTGAAGAAATGGTGAGGCAAGGGGCGGATTTGATCGACATCGGCGGTGAATCGACGAGGCCGGGCTATGTGCCGGTAAGCAACGAAGAAGAAATAAGCAGAATTGTGCCGGTCATTGAAGCAGTGAGCCAAACGGTCGACGTGCCGATTTCGGTCGATACTTATAAAGCGGAAGTCGCTGAGGCGGCGTTGAAAGCGGGAGCGCATATCATCAACGATATATGGGGCTTGAAGCATGATCAGAAGATGGCTGCGACAGCCGCACAATACGGAGCAGCGGTTGTATTAATGCACAATCGGAAGGAGGCTCGATATGATGAATTGATGTCCGATGTGGCTGCGGATTTGCGTGAAAGCATTCGCCTGGCTCATGAAGCCGGCATCGCGGATGATCAAATCATTCTCGATCCGGGCATCGGATTTGCGAAGACGATTCAGGACAACTATCAAGTGATGAATCATTTAAGCGAAATCGCTGCACTAGGCTACCCGGTGCTGCTTGGCACCTCCCGCAAGTCCATGATATGGAAGACGCTGGATCTTCCTACCGATCAAATTGTCGAAGGTACGATCGCTACTGTAGTGATGGGTTTGCTGCAAGGATGCAGCATCATGCGGGTTCATGATGTGGAGGAAGTCAGCAAAGCATGCCGTTTAATGGATGCGATCGTTCGAGCCGGCGGAGGGAACGATGATGGATGACATCATGCGCTTGGAACAGATGGAATTGTTTGGAAAACACGGTGTTTTTCCAGAGGAAAACCATTTAGGGCAAAAATTTATCGTTGATTTAACGCTGCAACTTGATTTACGATTAGCGGGGGTTTCTGACGATCTTGAACATACGGTGAATTATGCAGACGTATATCAAACTGTTAAAGAGATCGTGGAAGGGCCGCCGTTAAAGCTCATCGAAGCATTGGCCGAGAAGATTGCCCAAGCTGTTTTGACGAAATACGACAAAGTAAAACGATTAACGGTGAAGGTGACGAAGCCAAACCCGCCTTTTGCAGCGCATTTTCGCGGGGTATCGGTACAAATCGAACGAAAGCGGGCGGAACAATGAGCAAAGATGAACCAGGAAGCAATGCTGCCTATATTGCATTAGGATCGAATGTTGGACAGCGGGAGCAAACGTTGATGTCAGCGGTGCGCAAGCTGGATGCGCTCGCGGGAACGAAAATTGTTCGTCTTTCGAATATTTATGAAACTGAACCTGTCGGTTACGTTGAGCAGCCGGCATTTTTAAATATGGTTGCGGCTTTGGAGACAGCGCTCGACCCCTATGCATTGTTTGCAGAAATGTGTCGAATTGAACAAGAAGCGGGCCGGGTCCGTGTCGAAAGATGGGGGCCGCGAACACTGGACTTGGATTTGCTGCTGTATAACGAGTTGGAATTAAACGATCCAGAACTGATGATTCCTCATCCGAGAATGCAAGAACGCCAATTCGTGCTGGTTCCGCTTTTGGATGTATGGCCGGAAGCGAATTCCAGATGGCATCAAAATCTGAAGTCATTACAAAAAGTGGAAGGAAAGGACGGCATCAAGCTGTGGAAAATGATCGATTGGCACAGCGAATCCGTGCATTTCGTAAATTGAAAGGATACACCCAGCAAGAATTAGCCAAAAAAATGGATATATCCGTTGCGATATTAGGTGCTGTGGAGAGAGGAACACGAAGGCCGGATTTAAAATTTATGAAAAAACTATCCAGAACGTTGAACGTCGAAATGAGCGAAATATTTGGCGACAATGAATAAGGCAGGTGATGAATGGATGTTGAAAATTGGCGATATTGTCATTCCGAATCGTGTTGTTCTTGCTCCAATGGCCGGAGTTTGCAATCCAGCGTTTCGATTGATCGCAAAAGAATTTGGCACTGGACTCGTATGTGCGGAAATGGTCAGCGACAAAGCGATTTTGCATAAAAACAAAAGAACGATGCAAATGTTATATGTGGACGAGAGAGAAAAACCGTTGAGTCTGCAAATTGTCGGCGGGAACAAAGAAACGCTCGTCGAAGCTGCCAAAGTAGTTGACAAGCAAACAAATGCAGATATTATCGATATTAATATGGGATGCCCGGTTCCTAAAGTGACGAATTGCGATGCCGGCGCAAAATGGCTGCTGGACCCGAATAAAGTCGAGGAGATGGTCGCCGCAGTCGTCGAAGCGGTTGACAAGCCGGTAACTGTGAAAATGCGCATGGGCTGGGATGAAGATCACATCTTTGCCGTTGAGAATGCGCAGGCCGTGGAACGTGCCGGCGGAAAGGCTGTCAGCATCCATGGCAGAACAAGAAAGCAGATGTATACGGGCCGTGCGAACTGGGATATTATACGTGAAGTGAAGCAAGCGGTAAACATTCCTGTTATAGGCAATGGAGATGTTTTTACACCGCAGGATGCGAAACGCATGCTTGATGAAACGGGCTGCGACGGCGTCATGATCGGCAGAGGCGCGCTTGGCAATCCGTGGATGCTTTATCGAACGGTTGAATATTTAACGACAGGCAAATTGCTGCCCGAACCGTCGGCAAGAGAAAAGATTGAAATTGCCATCTTGCATTTGGATCGATTGATTGCATTGCGGAATGAGCGCATCGCCGTCAGAGAAATGCGCAAGCATATCGCATGGTATTTGAAAGGATTGCGCGGTTCCAAGCCGGTGAAAGACCGAGCGATGGAAGAGACGACCCGGGAAGGGTTGGTGCGCCTTTTGATGGAGTTCGCAGAACAAGCGGAACAGGAACAATTTAAGTCGAAATCAGGCGAAAAAACAAGTTTTCCAATGGAAAATGCTGCGGTGTAAACTTGATTGACAATTATGTCAGCTTGCAATATAATCTTGCAATATATCCTTATAAACAACAGTGTCGCTCAACATTTAATCATCTTCCAAGCGAATTGTAATATATTTTAAAATGACATTCATGCTGCTGCTCTTTTTGCAAGAGCAACGCATGAAAATAATTCACGACGGGAGTTATGGTAACATGTCGGAAAAAGAAGTAATCCTTACTCCAGACGGTCTCAAAAAGCTGGAGGAAGAATTGGAAAACTTAAAATCAGTAAAACGGCGCGAAGTCGCCGAAAGAATTAAAATTGCCATCGGATACGGCGATTTAAGCGAGAACTCCGAATACGAAGATGCTAAGAACGAACAGGCCTTTATTGAAGGGCGTATTATCACCCTTGAAAAAATGTTGAGAAATGCAAGAATCATAAATGATGACGAAGTTGATACGAATACGGTCAGCATCGGTTCAAAAGTTACCTTGAAAGACATGGAGTTTGGGGATGTTGTTGAGTATACGATTGTAGGCACTGCTGAATCAGACCCGTCCCAAAATAAGATTTCGAATGAAAGTCCTGTGGGTAAAGCTATTATAGGCAAAGAGAAAGGTGCTGTCGTGGACGTCAACGTACCGGCAGGCGTGATCCAGTACAAGATTATCGATATTAAGAAATAATGCGCTTTCCCTCAGCTGCTTAAAACCTGAGGGTTTTCTTTATTTGCTTGTCGGATGCAGCAATTTATGAACATGAAGGAGATGGAACGTCTTGACTGAAGAATTAGAACTTAATGAAATGCTCAGCATTCGCCGGAAAAAGCTGGACGAGCTTCGCAAACTCGGAATTGATCCGTTTGGCAAAAAATATGATATTACGCATACTGCACAGGAAATTGCCGCTGACTATAACGATTACAGCAAAGAGCAGTTGCAGGAAATGGATGTCCAAGTCAGCTTGGCAGGCCGCATCATGCAAAGACGAGACATGGGCAAAGCTGCATTTGCGCACATTCAGGATAAGACGGACCGAATCCAAATTTATGTTCGTAAAGATGCGGTCAGTGAAACAGAATTCGAAGCGTTCAGCTTGTTGGACATCGGAGATATCATCGGCGTTAAAGGAACAGTCTTCAAAACGAAAACTGGAGAAATTACGATTAAAGTCAGCCATCTTGAAGTGCTGACGAAGTCTCTATATCCGCTTCCTGAAAAGTTTCATGGCTTGAAAGACGTGGAACTGAGATATCGGCAGCGGTATTTGGATTTGATCATGAACCCTGAAGTGAAGCAAACATTCGTCGCGCGTTCAAAGATTATTCAATCGATGAGAAACTATTTGAACGCCAGAGGCTTTCTAGAAGTGGAAACGCCGACGCTCCATACGATTGCCGGCGGAGCAGCAGCCAAACCATTTGTCACGCACCATAATGCGCTCGATATGCAGCTCAATATGCGCATTGCGATTGAATTGCATCTGAAGCGATTGATTGTGGGCGGAATGGATCGCGTGTATGAGATCGGCCGAGTATATCGAAATGAAGGCATTTCGACGCGTCATAACCCGGAATTTACGATGATGGAGCTGTATGAGGCATATGCAGATTATGAAGACATCATGCGCTTAACGGAAAATATGATCGCTCATATTGCTCAAGAAGTTTGCGGAACAACGCAAATTGTTTATCAAGATCACACCGTTGATTTGAGCACGCCATGGAAGCGGATTTCCATGGTCGATGCGGTGAAGGAAGCAACGGGCGTAGATTTCAGCGTGGAAATGACGGATGAGGAAGCGCACGAATTGGCGAAGAAACATAACGTTCCAGTAGATCCGAACATGACCTTCGGACATATTTTGAATGAGTTTTTCGAACATTTCGTGGAAGAGACTTTGATCCAGCCGACGTTTGTATACGGGCATCCGGTCGCCATATCTCCGCTTGCAAAGAAAAATGACAAAGATCCCCGTTTTACAGATCGGTTTGAACTGTTTATTGTCGGAAGAGAACATGCGAATGCATTTACTGAACTGAATGATCCGATCGATCAGCGGGAACGGTTTGAGGCTCAATTGATCGAGCGCCAACAAGGCAACGAAGAAGCGCATGAAATGGATGAGGATTTTATTAGAGCATTGGAATACGGCATGCCGCCTACCGGCGGATTGGGCATCGGCATGGATCGTCTCGTCATGCTGCTTACAGATGCGCCTTCGATCCGGGATGTTTTGTTGTTCCCGTTGATGCGAAATAAATAATGAAATTAAAAAACCACCCGTCTTTGAACTGCACCCCAATTGTTAGACACAATCTAACAGCTGGAGACGCAGTCCACTTTAAATGGGTGGTTTTTCTGTTTGCTTCGCAGGCTTGGCTGCTATTATTATTTTGCAAAATGCTCATATTCAAAATGGAGGCCAATTGCCTTCAGCATGCGCTTTGCTGCGCAGCCGTTTGTTTTCATATCTAAGATTTTAAGAGCTTAAGCCGTGCGATATTAACGGGAAGAAAGGATTTCCTGAATGTAACTGTTCGTCTTCTCATTAGCTTCCCGCAAAGCGGTATTGATGTCCTTTCCGTTGAGCAATACGTCTTTAGCTGCCTCATTAAGAAATTTTCTCGCTTCCACATCAAACTCAGTATGTTTAACGACTCCTGGCTCAACCGTGAAAAATGCTTCCGTATTGACTCCTTCCAAGAATGGAAGTTCGGATCCAAATCCTTTACGATTTTCTGCTGTTTTTTCTAAAACAGAAATCTGTCCTTTATTGTTAAAATCTTTTTGAACAGGCTCGCTGAAAATTTTAAAAATAATTTGGAATGCTTCTTCTTTATGCCGGCTGATCGAACTTACCGCAAAATTATGCGTTTCAGCAAACCAAGCGTAGTTTTCCTCTCCTTCGTATTTGGGCAGCTCAACCATATCCCAGTTAAATGTCACGCCTTCGTTAACCAATCGTTCGATGTCGCGAATAACGTCCGCTCCCCAATATGCCAGCATGCCTATATTTCGATCGTTTATAAACTGCGAGTGATTGTTGACTGTCAGCTGTCCATTTTGAATATATCCGGGAACAGAAAAAATCTCTTTATATTGATTTAAGATTTTTTTCCAGCCATCCGCTTCCAGCATGCCTCGATTCGTTTCACTGTCGACATAAGGCAGTTTCAGCTGCATTCCCATTCGATCAGCTCCTCCTGTCCAAATGCCTAAATATTGAATCGTTCCGTCCTGGCGTGTTAGTTCGCGGGCCAACGCTTCCGCTTCGGTCCAAGTCATCCCTTCTTGCGGGTACGGAAGACCAAACGCATCAAAGACATCTTTGTTATAAAACAAAGCGGGAATATTCATTCTAAAAGGCAGCGCAAGCATTTGTCCGTCATCACTAAAGCTGCGAATCGCGTCTAATGCGACTTGGTCGTATTTCGATAGATTAATTTCGTATTTTTTTATATAGGGATTAAAGTCTTCCATAATATTGTATTCGCGCAAACTTGAGATGCCGGGCAGCCCGGACATAAAGAAGTCAGGAACTTCGTTTGCTGCAATCATGTCATCAAGACTTCCATCCGCCTTTTCTACAGTAATGTGAGGCAGCGCCTCTTTAATTTTTCCTTGAAAGTACCATTCGAAATCCTCGTCGGTAAAACCGCCGTAGTATCTCATAAACTTAATGGTGACAGGCTCTGCGGGTTGTTCAACTCTTTCATCTTCATCAGATTCGCCGTTGGAATGGATTGTTTCTGTCGAATTGCAGGCAGCGATCAGAAAAAGCGCCAATAATAAAAATGAAAGCTTCTTTATTATGAATCCCTCCATTTCAAGAAAAATGTTAATATTTCCCTGTTTAAATATCTTATTGTGAAAGTTGCCTAATGGTGATGGCAAATCACGGTTCAATTTTTAATGCTGCGCATTTCAAATGGATTTCCGTGAAGTTGTCAGCTTAGCTGCGGCTTTCACATAAACAAAAAAATGGATGTTGACAATGCTTGACCGGCATGATATATTTTTATTCGCGTCTGAATCAAGTGCAATCATTGTTCAGCATATGAGTTCACACAATTTTAAAAAAATGCAAAAAAATACACTTGCATTTAGACATGAAGATGTGATATAATATAAGAGTCGCTGTTAAACACCGGTTCGGCAAGAAGAGCTTGGTGATGGCGGCGAGAGAATCAGCTTGAACCTTGAAAAC
>CALKAN010000285.1 GCA_937983035.1 uncultured Paenibacillaceae bacterium
CTTGCCGGAAGTGATTGAAGACGGCGACACGTTTTATGAAAATGCGCTGAAAAAAGCAAAGACGATCGCGAATGCTTTAGGCACGGTCGTCTTGGCCGATGATTCAGGGCTCGAAGTCGATCTGCTTGGCGGGGAGCCGGGCGTTTATTCCGCCAGGTATGCAGGCGAGCCGGCGAATGATGAGCGAAATAATCGCAAATTAATTCAAGAGTTAAAGAAACTCGCGGATTCCGGCAACGTGAAAGCAAATGTGAACGGGGATGCTCCGGCGATATTAAGCTCTGCACGATTCGTGTGCGAACTGATCGTTTATGATCCGCATGGCGATCGGGTTTTGCATGCCAGGGGAACGTGGGAAGGCGGCATCATCGAGGAGCCGCGCGGCAGCCAAGGATTTGGTTATGACCCGCATTTTTATGTGCCGGAGTTAGGATTGACAGCCGCAGAACTGCCGCCTGAACAGAAAAACAAGATCAGTCATCGCGGCCAGGCGCTGGCCAAACTGATCCGGCAATGGAAAGAAACAGGATTTGGGCGATGAAGAATGCTGCTTCTTCATAAAGAGAGGATCGTTTAAAGATTTTGTGCTTGCGAGGGACATCGGGAAACGCATAGCCGTGTCCCTCTGTTTTTCCAATCGGCAATTTGAGACACTTGCGGTCAAACAATGTATCTGACAGAACAAAAGCTCGTTTTTCCGCATGGGCAGCCGCATCCTTTGATGCGGAAAATGCGACATGTGCAAGAAGACGGCTCTTGCAGCTTCCAAACCGGCGGCCGACGGCAGATGCATCAAAGTCTGTTTAGTAAGCTTTTTCTCGTTTCAGGATCAGCCAATCGAGGAAAAAGCCGAACAACGACCAGAAAAGAATGGTCAGTGCATAAAGGAAGACGGGATGAATCAGATTAATGCTCGTAAATATGGCAATCACCCAGGAAGGGATGCTGAACATTTGCAGCACAACGTTGTCATGGTCGAATCCTAAAGCGTGAAAGAGGCAAAGCGCCGTTGAAAGCAGCGTAAGCCAAAATGTAAATAATCGGAACAATACAGACTACCTCCTTCGGGGTTTCTAGGGGTTTTCTGTATTATTTGTGCTTCAGATGTTTTATATGCGAAACAAAATGCGGCTGTTACAGCCGCGTTTTTAATTCTTTATGATTGACTTTTTCATTGCGGATCATTTGTTCTAATTTCTCTGTCAGCGATTGATGTATTTTCGGCGTCGGCTTGAACAGGTTTCTTTTCTGCTTTTTTAACAGCTTCAGCAAGTATTCCTTTTCTTCAAGAGTAAACATCGCTTCTCCTCCCTGTTTTCTATTATGCATGAATCGGAATTGCAGAGTCCAAATAAATTGACATGCGTGATAAAAAACTATAACCTTCTAGATATGACTGTTTGGTTGCGTCATTTGACCAGTCGGTCAATTGATTGCAAACGGGCAATAGACCAAGATCAGTGGATTGCCTTGCCTCATTAAAAAACTTCCGATTGCGTATGATGATGGAAGGAATGATGAAGGAGAATGATCGTTTTGGAACATTCAAGGAGCTGATGAACTGGAAAATCAATGCATAAAAAGTTTCAAAACGGAAAGAAGGGTGAAATGATGACTGTAAATCATGCTGCTAGTCAGCCGGATCATTCAGCCTTTAATAAATGGCCGATTATGACTGTGCTGATGACGAGTGCATTTGTAGCGATTTTGAACCAGACGCTGCTGGCGACGGCGCTCCCGCATATTATGCAAGATTTGCGCTTGGATCCGAACGTGGCTCAATGGCTGCAATCGGTATTTATGCTCGTAAATGGAATCATGATTCCGATAACTGCATTTTTAATTGGCCGCTTCACAACCAGAGGACTGTTCATGGCAGCGATGGGACTCTTTACCGTCGGCACGCTCGTATGCGCGCTGTCGCCGAATTTTACCCTTCTGTTGAGCGGAAGAATATTGCAAGCTGCCGGAGCGGGAATCATGATGCCGCTCACGCAGACAATTATGTTCTATTGTTTCCGGTGGAAAGGCGCGGGTCTGCGATGGGAATGTTCGGGCTGGTCATTTCTTTTGCGCCGGCCATCGGGCCGACGCTTTCAGGCTGGCTGGTCGAACATTTCGTTTGGCGCAGTTTGTTTTACGTCGTATTGCCGATCGTCGCGCTGAATCTTTTGATCGCTTATTTCAGCTTGAAAAATGTTACAAAGCAAACATTTCCGAAAGTGGACATCTTATCGATTGTTTTGTCCACGCTTGGGTTTGGCGGCTTGCTGCTCGGCTTCAGCTTTGCCGGCGCAGAAGGCTGGAGCAGTCCGTTCGTCGTGATTCCAATCACAGCGGGCTCCATCGCGTTAACCTGGTTTATTTTGCGGCAATTAAAGCTTGAGGAACCCATGCTAGAATTTCGAGTGTTTAAGCATGCCGTTTTCACTTTATCGACGATTCTCGGCATGGTTGTGTTTGTGGCGATGATTGGAGGAGCCGTCATCTTGCCGATTCTCATGCAAGAAATGCTCGGTTATACTCCGCTTGAATCCGGGCTGATGCTGCTTCCGGGCGCCGTCATTATGGGGTTGATGAACCCAATTACAGGAAGGCTGTTTGACAAATTTGGCGCGAAGTGGCTGTCAGTCATCGGACTTTCGATTATCGTTGGATCCACGTTTATGTTTACGATCATTACGCCGGAAACGTCTTTCGCTTATTTGTCCGCGGTGCATGCGGCAAGAATGCTCGGGATTGCCATGGTTATGATGCCTGTCACGACAGCGGGGCTGAACCAGCTTCCTGCCGTGCTCATCCCGCACGGAACGGCGATGAACAACACGCTGCGTCAAATCGCCGGCGCGGTCGGCACCGCCATGCTCGTATCGATCATGATGA
>CALKAN010000286.1 GCA_937983035.1 uncultured Paenibacillaceae bacterium
TTATATCGTGTCTGCGCTTCTTGTGCTGTTGTTTTGGGATGTGATGCGTCCTTTGGAAAAATTAGGCTTGCTCGGCAATTTGCACGGGCTTGCTCCTTATGTGATCACGTTAGCCGTCGTGTTGGCCGTTGATTTTTTGCCGATTTCTTGGCTGTGGAACGGTTTGATCAAATTGGCGGTATGCTTTGGGTGCACAGTCTATATGATGGGCGCGCCGGATGTGATCGAAGCGCTGCATGAAAATGCCGCGGCTTGGCTGATGGGCATTCCGATGCCGCCGCTGCTTGAGCTTCGGTTCTGGCTGACGATTTTCGGCTGGGCGGTTGCAGTTTCATTGCTTCGCTATGTATTGATCAGAGGCAGTCTCGGCGGCTGGCTGACCGTCATTTTGTGCGTATATTTTGTCATCTTTCAGTTGGCAGCAGGATTGGATACAAGGGCAGAGCTGATGCGCGCATTTTTGCTCGGTTTATTGCTGACCGGGATTATCCGTTATCCTGATCAAGCGCAAGAGCGCCATGTTCCGAAACCGGTCCGCGATTCCTTTTTCGTTTGGGCGGGCGGTTTGCTGCTTGTAAGCGGCATTGTTTTTTTGGTTGGATGGCATTTGGCGAAAGAGCATGAAGTGAAGGCCGCGGATGTGGAAGCTGATGTTTGGCCGTTTGCATGGTCTGATTTCATTCCTCGCCAGTGGTCATCGCCGGATTCGGAAACGGAACCGGGGCGCTTAACGATGTCGGCATTAAGCGGTTTCAGCGATGACGACTCTGTGCTGGGACGGCCGCTGAGTTTAGACGGATCACTGGCTTTCGCGGCGAAGTCGGATGCGGTCACCTATTGGCGGGGCGGGGCGAAAGTTTACTACACCGGCCGCGGGTGGGAAGAGCTGCAGGAGCCGCCTGTTTCAATCCGTGCTGATTTTCGGGCGGAGTTGATTGGCGATGAAAATGCCGATTCAGAGGCGTTGATTGACCATGCGGATGCTGCTCATTCGCAAGAAGCTGAAGGACAACTTGCAAGCGAAGCGCTGCCTGCGTTCGACAATGTTGAAGTGATCCGTCAGCGGATAACGATGAAAAATCCGAATATCGAATCGTTTATTTTCCATGGCGGAGAGCTGATTGATTTCCGCGGAGTGACGAAAACGAATGAGACGGTTGCAATTGATCAGCTGCAGTACGATCCCATTACCGGCACTTATGGCGCTCCCGTTGGCATTGACGGTTGGGCTGAGTATGAATTGTCAATCGTTTTGCATGAGGGAAGCGGGACGGCGAGGGAGACCCGCCTGCCTGATTTGCCTGAAGAATGGAAGCATGTTTACTTGCAGCTGCCCGAATCGCTGCCCAAACGCGTAGCCGAGCTGGCTGAAAAAGCGGCTGGAGATGCAGGCACGCCTTATGAACAAGCAGTGAGAATCCAAAACTTTTTAAGAGAAAATTATGCTTATCATCTCAGTGACATCCGTTTGCCTTCGCAGGGGCAAGATTTTGTTGATCATTTTTTATTCGAGCAGAAGCTTGGATATTGTGATCATTTTTCTACGGCGATGGCGGTGATGCTCCGAACGCTGGGCATCCCAACCCGTTGGGTGAAAGGGTTTGTGCCCGGGCAGCAAGGAGAGGACGGCGTGCAAACCGTGTTGAATTTGCATGCTCATTCTTGGGTGGAAGCTTATATTCCGGACAAAGGATGGGTGCCGTTTGAACCGACGCCGGCTTATGCGGCATCTGCTGGAATGAACGTTCAAGAAAATGCTGCGCATGGACAAGAACAAGGAGGTGAAAGCTGGATGGAGCGATGGAATTGGAACGCGATCACTTCGCGCTTGGACAGCGCTGCGGATGCCTTTCCGTTTGGATGGAACGGCATCGCATTGACGGGAGCGTCTTTGCTGGCGCTTGCTGCCGCGGCAGTTTGCGTCGTTCGCTGGATTCGCAAGAAGAAATCTTTTGACTTGACGTCTGACCTGCCTGAGGAACAACTGATGAAAATGTTGGAAGCCGGATGGCGCAAATTGTTTCGAAAATTCGGCTGTCTTCGCCCAGGACAAACGCTGCGGCAGTATGTCGAGTCTCTTCCTTTGAAAGATAAAGAAGAAATGAAGAAGGCGCGGGAATTTTTGGCGATGTATGAAACGCTGCGCTATTCGGATGAAGCAGTTTACAAAGATCGCGGACGTTCGGAGCGAATCGAAATTTTCCGTTGGCTGCAAAAGCTGTAAACTGTTTTTTCTTGACTCGATAAAATAAGGTTATATATAATAATGTTCATTCTAAGTACGCTAGGAGGAACTTCTTTGGACAAGCCGAATGAATTCATTGTCGTCATTGATTTTGGCGGAAAAGACAGTCAGTTGATCGCTCGTCGAATTCGGGACTTGGGCGTATACAGCGAGCTGATTCCGTATCATGTTTCGGCAGATCGGATCAGCGCGTTGAACCCGAAAGGAATCGTCATATCCGGCGGGCCTGCAAGCGTGCTGGAAGAACAGGCGCCGCAGCCGGATCCGGCGATATACGAATTAGGCTTGCCTGTGCTTGGCATAGGTTACGGGATGCAAGTGATGGCTCATCAGCTCGGCGGCAAAGTTGGGCCGGGACGTCTGCAAGAGAGCGGGAAAGCCGAACTGAACTTTCACGCAGACAGCGTATTGGCGAAATCGCTCGATGCGAAGCAGCAAGTGCGGATGAGTCACGGCGATGTCGTGCTGGAGCCGCCGGAAGGATTTGTTGTTGAGGCCGCCGCCGCGGACGCGCCGGTTGCTGTCATGAGCCGCCCGGAGAAAAAATGGCACGCCGTGCAATTCCATCCGGAAGCAACTGATACGTCGAACGGAAATCAAATGATCGATAATTTCTTAGTTCACGTCTGCGGCTGCGAAAAAAGCTGGGACACGTCTTATTTTATCGAAACAGCGATCGAAGACATTCGCCGTCAAGTCGGGGATCGCAAAGTGTTGTGCGCGCTGAGCGGGGGCGTGGACTCATCCGTTGTAGCCGCGCTTGTGCACCAAGCGATTGGAGACCAGCTTACTTGTATGTTCATCGATCACGGGCTGCTTCGCAAAGGTGAAGCAGAAAGCGTGATGGATACGTTCGCGGGCAAGTTTGACATGATTGTCGTCAAGATTGACGCAAGCCAGCGTTTTTTGGCGCAGCTTAAAGGGATCAACGACCCGGAAGAGAAGCGGAAACGGATCGGAAATGAATTCATCCGGGTGTTTGAAGAAGAATCGAAGGCGCTCGGCGAGTTTGATTTTCTTGCCCAAGGCACGCTGTACTCGGACGTTGTGGAAAGCGTGACGGCAACCGGTCAGACGATCAAATCGCATCATAATGTCGGCGGCTTGCCGGAAGACATGCAATTCGAACTGATCGAACCGCTCAGAACGCTGTTCAAAGATGAAGTTCGCAAAGTGGGCGAGCAATTGGGGCTGCCGAAAGAAATTGTGTGGAGACAGCCGTTCCCAGGCCCCGGGCTTGCCATCCGCGTGTTGGGCGAAGTGACAGAAGAAAAATTGCAAATTGTGCGCGAATCGGATTATATTTTGCGCGAGGAAATCGCTCTTGCAGGGTTGGAACGCGAAATATGGCAGTATTTCACGGTATTGCCGAATGTGAAAAGCGTCGGCGTTTCAGGCGATGCCCGGACTTACGCGTATACGGTCGGCATACGC
>CALKAN010000287.1 GCA_937983035.1 uncultured Paenibacillaceae bacterium
TGCTGAGCGCGGAACAAGAAGATGAAGGTTCGTTGATGGTGCCGTGGGAAGCAGAAGAGTTTTCTGTATCTTATGGAAAATTAAACCGTCTGGACGATCATTGGATTTACGTTTCGGCCGTGCCGATTAATAACATCATTTTTCCAGTGCTGTTCATGAGCCGGCTCATATTCATCATCAGCTTGGCAGGTCTGATGTTTGCCGGATTGTTGTCTTGGCTCATGCTCAATCGCGTTTACTCGCCGATTCAACAGCTGCTCCAATCGTTTCGCATCGGCGGAAAAGCGCCGGAAAAAAGAATGGATGAATTTAAATGGATCGAAAAACAGTGGAAGCACATGACGCGCGAAAAGCAATCTTTGCAAGAGCGATTGAGACATCAAATGGATCTTTTAAAAGAAGGTTTTCTGCTGCAGCTGTTGCAAGGTCACCTGCATTTTTTATCGAATGAAGAGTTGCATCAACGCATGAAAAATTACGGCTGGGATTTTACAGAAAAGCAATTTATCGTGATGCACGTTCGCATCAACGATGCGGGGAAGGCGCAAAGATTTCAAGAAGGAGACGAAGGACTTGCGTCATTTGCCGTCAAGAAAGTGATGAAAGATCTTTTCAAAAGCGAGCAGTTGCAATTAGAAATGATCAGTTTTCACGATATGACGATCGGTGCTTTGATTTCCGGAACATCGCTGCCGCAGCATAAAAAAGAGATCTATCAATATATAGAAAATGCTTTTCGAAAAATTGATCAAACGTTTCAATTTAAACTTACCGTGACCATCAGCGCCGTTACGAACAAACTGTCTGATATTGCAGCTTTGTATGAGCAGGCGAGACAGGCAACGGGTTATCGCAGCTTAGACGACGGAAGCCAATGGTTTGACTTAGAGACTATAAATCCGTTCGGCGACAGCGGCAAGCCCGTGTATCCATTCATGCATGAAAGGGAGATATTGCAAGCGGTTCGATTAAATGATCAAGCAGGTGCTAAGGAAGCATTGCAGCGTTTTTTTGCCTATTTGTGCAGCGAGGCGGATAAAGAAATGGTTGTCCAGCAAGGAGCGCTTCAACTGCTTGGCAGTCTGCAGCATATGATGCTGCATGCTCAAGTGGATCCGCAGCAATTGTTTGACGGCGTCAATATG
>CALKAN010000288.1 GCA_937983035.1 uncultured Paenibacillaceae bacterium
AGAGGCGTCAGAGGTCGAATATATCGGCGGACCTAATACCGTAGTGGTGATGGGTCAGAAAGACGGGTTATACTTCGGTGAAATGTGGGTTCCAGTCGTTCGAAAATAAGTCCGCTTAATCACAATTGAAGCTGCAACGAACATAAATGCGTCGCATAACAGCACCCTCTCCTCAAGAGGGTGCTGATCATTTTTTTAATAATGATGAAATACGTTCTGAATCGCTTCTCGATCGGAATGCACGAGCAATGATACTAAAAGCAGAATACGCGCTTTTTGAGGATTTAAATTGTCTCCGCTGATTGCCTTCAGTGTACGATAAGGCTCAATATCTATGACTCGGCCGTTCCCAACTCTGCTGCTCCGCACAACATGCATTCCCTTTTCCACGGCGCTTCGAAGCGCATCTTCTTCATCTTTAGAAAATCTCCCTGCTCCTGTGCCGGCAATGACAATCCCATGATATTGATTGCTTTCTGCGATATATCGAATTAAATTTCCATTTGCGCCAGCATAGGAATACACAATCTCAACATTCGGCAGAGAGTTGATCGAAATTTTTGAAAATTCGGAATTTATCGTATGTCTTCTGGTTGGTTCGCGGTAATAAACGATCTCATGCGAAGCATCGATGTAACCTAAGCATCCTAACACCCCGGATTCAAAGCCGTCTGCATCATACGTATCCGTTTTCGTTACTTCCCTTGCACTGTGAATCTTTTGGTTAAAAGCGACTAAGACCCCTTTTCCATATGAGTCTGGGTGAACGGCGACCTTTACCGCATGGATTAAGTTTAACTGAGCATCCGAGCTGACGGCTGTATAAGGACGTTGTGAACCAACAAGCACGATCGGTTTCGAACTGTTTACCGTTAAATGCAAAAAATACGCCGTTTCCTCCAATGTATTCGTTCCATGAGTAATCACTGCGCCGTCAAATGCTTTTTCGTTTAAATAATATTCAAGTTCATGTTTTAATTTGATCCAATGCGTTCCTTTCATTTCCGTACTGCTGACATTGTCAACCTGCAGCACTTTTATTTCTGCTGTTTCTTTTAATTCAGGCAAATCTTCTAAATAATAATCTCCTTGAAGCAAACCAGATTTATAATCTTTTAAATCTAATCTGTTTTTCCCTTTTGCCGAAATCGTGCCGCCCAATGCAATTAACAGTATTTTCTTCATTTTCCCTCCAAATCAGTTCACATTTGTTTCTTTGTACTCTAATATGACTCTGCTTATTTTACTTTTTATTAAACCTCGTATGTTAAAAAATGTTCATATAAATGTTAAATGAGCGTCATCAACGTTCCGCCAAGCGCGCCTGTTGCTGCAATCATCCAAGGCGGCAGCTTCCAATATGCTGACATGCTGAACAAAATTGCTGCAAAAGCAAAGTCAATGGGCGCCAAGATAGAGCTGGTCCAGATCGGCTGATA
>CALKAN010000289.1 GCA_937983035.1 uncultured Paenibacillaceae bacterium
GCATGGCAAGAGCTGAGCAAACAGCCGGATAACATGGAGACGCGTGCAGTCGTGAAGGAAAGCGCGCTGGCGCTGGCGGATGCGTTCAATCATATGTCAAAAAAACTGAACGATCTGGACAGCGATTTGTCTGATAACATTGCCGTTAAAGTGACGGAAGTGAACACGACGCTGGATCAAATTCGCAATTTGAACTTGGAAATCGCGCGTTTGGAAGGGTTGGGAAATAATGCGAACGATTTAAGAGACCAACGGGATTTGTTGACAGATCGTTTGTCTCAATTGATTAACATTCAAGTGGTTGAACAGGATGACGGTTATCATATCAGCATGGGCAATGAACCGCTTGTGCAAGGAGCACAGGTGATGCAATTTGACCAGGCCTTTGTCGATGCCGCCTATGCGAGCGGGGAATTGAACAGCGGTGAATTGTACGGGTTGATTTTCTCCAAACAAGAAATCGTGCAAAAATACAGGGATGATATTAACGTATTAGTTTCAACGTTTGCCGATGCAGTGAATGCTTTGCACGCACAAGGATATACATTGCAAGATCCGGCAACGCCGGGCGGGCAGTTTTTCGTGTACAATCCGCAAGATCCCGCGCTGACCATCGAAGTGCATTCTGATATTCGAGATCATGTTGCCAACATTGCAGCATCGAAACGGACATATACAGATGAGAACGGCATTGAGCATGTCGTGCGCGGAAACAACGAGCTGGCGCTGGAAATGGCTGAGCTGCGCAACAAGATGATGAACTTCAGCAGCGGAACAAGCGGCGTCGTGTTGAGCGAAGGCACATTTGATGAATATTTTCGCGCGGTAGTCGGAGAGCTTGGCGTGCAGGGCCAAGAAGCGAACCGTCAGGCGATGAACCAGCGGGTGCTGCTGGAGCAAGTGGAAATGAGCAGGCAATCTGTCAGCGGAGTTTCGCTGGATGAAGAGATGGCAAACATGATTAAATTTCAGCATGCTTACAATGCGGCCGCTCGTGCGCTGACCGTCTTCGATGAAGTGTTGGACAAAGTCATTAACGGCATGGGCATTGTCGGAAGATAAAGCGTAACAAGGATTCAATCGTAAACTACGACTAAAGTGAAACTGAAGAACGAAAAATAGATTGTTAACCGATGTGCGGTAACATATTGCATGCACATCAAAATGCGAGCAGAAAGGGGAAAGAAACGCATGGTGCGAGTCACGCAAGGAATGTTAAACACACAGCTGCTGCGTAATTTGAACAACAATTTGCATCGCATGGACAATTTGCAGCAGCAACTCGCGACCGGCAGGCGAATCAGCAAGCCGTCGGACGATCCGGTGGCGATCAGCTTTGCGCTTCGCTATCGCAGTGAGATTGGGATGAATGAACAGCATCAGCGCAATGTAAATGACAGTCTGTCTTGGTTGTCTTATACTGACATTATTTTGGACCAAGCCGGTCAAGTACTGCAGCGTGCTCGGGAATTGGCTGTCCAAGGAGCGAACGGGTCGAATCCGCAGGAAGCGTTGGATTCGATTAAGAGCGAGGTGGAACAGCTGTACGAGCAGATGGTGGACATTGCAAACAGCCGTTTTAACGGAAAATACGTGTTCAATGGACAAATGACGGACAAGCCGCCCTACAATGCAGCTACGGCAGCCGCAGATGTGACTGACACTGGGAAAATTGAATTTGAAATCGGTGCAGGCGTTAAAATCGCTGTCAATATTACCGGGGAAGAAGTTTTTGGTCCGGCCGGCGGCGATAACATCTTCAAAGTGATGCAAGATTTAATTTCGCATTTGGAGAACGGGGATCATACCGCAGTGTCGAACATAATTGACAAATTGGACGATCACATGAACGCATTTCTGGCAGCTCGAGCAGACATCGGCGCCAAGGTGAACCGGGTCGAACTCGCCGAATCTCGTCTGCAGGACATTAACATTAATTTGCAAAACTTAAAGTCCAAAAACGAGGATGCCGACATGGCGGAAGTGATTATGAACATTAAAATGGCCGAAAATGTATACATGGCGTCATTGTCAGCGGGTGCAAGAATCATTATGCCGAGTTTGGCCGATTTCTTAAGGTAGTGAATCACATATGACAATGATCCATGGATCGCTCATCCCTATGCTGCAAATTAGACAAACGTTTGCGCAAATCGGGATCGATGCCGATTTAGGCACCCAATCGATCCGCCAGCCGAGAGCAAAGCTTGAAATCCGAACAGAGCCGGCAAAACTAACCATCGAGCAGCCGCAAGGCGAACTAGTCATTGACCAAAGCAAAGCGTGGGATGCCTTGGCCGTTGGCAATCATCTGGAAATGATGACAAGAATGCGGGAACAGGGCCATGAAGTGGTGATGGAGACGATTGCCAAAATTGCCCGGCAAGGAGATCGGATGGCGATGATCCATTTGAAGCAGGATCCGATTCCGGAATTCGCCATGCAAGTTCGGTTGCAGTTTTACAATAAAACATTCGCTGGTCCGGCTTCCGTTAACAATGTAGAGTTCAATTACACGCCTCGCCGGCCTGTGGTCGATGCGGCCGATGGAAGCGTGCATGTTCAAGCAGAACCAAGCCCGGTGCAGTACGAATATATTCGCGGCAAGCTGGAAATTTATATGAAACAATATCCAAGCGTTGAGATCATTCCGCCAGCAATTGATGCCGCAATATGAACAGCCCGTTTCGTTTTACGACAGCGGGCTGTGTGTTTATGGTGATGCGTATAAAAATGATGGATTGGGAACGTATA
>CALKAN010000290.1 GCA_937983035.1 uncultured Paenibacillaceae bacterium
GTTAAAAGAATCTCTCCAGTTGTAATCTAATCCATAGGCATATACGTAGTCGTCTTGCTTCCCCGCTCAAGATCGCCGAAACTCCGCGGCGACATGCCAGTTTCTTTCGTAAAAATCCTCGTAAAATAAAACGAATCCGAATATCCGACCATCTCTGATATTTTGTAAATCGGCAAACTCGTTTCGCGCAGCAGCATTTTAGCGCGCTCCATGCGCAGACGCGTAACGAACTCGATGAGCGAGCAGCCTGTAAATTGCTTGAAAAGCGTCGTAAAATAACCCTGGGACAAAGAAGCTCGTTCGGCAAGCATTCTCCGATCCAACCGCTCATGCAAATGATTGCGGATGTATTCAATCGTTTGCTCTATGACGAACGCATTGTGCTGTTTATGTTCTGAAGAATGGTAAATCATTTGAATGACTGCATCGAGCAATAACTGAAACTGCAGCCTCGCCTTCCATTCAAATCCGATCCCTTTGTCATTCCAAACTTTATGCAGCTCTCTAAACATTTCGTACAATTTGGGGCTTTCATCAAAATAAGTCACTGCTTTATCAAGCAGCGGAGCGTCTGGCTGCGTCCATTGCACGGTCTCGCCTTCCCAGCGAATGTGCCCGTAAAGAAAGCGAACCGAATAAAATTTCAATTGCGATGTTTGGTCAGTCACAATTTTCATGCTGCTGCCTGCCGCAATGTTGAACAGCGCACCGCTTTGCAAAACATATCGCCTGCCGTCCACCTCAATCTTTCCCTGACCGTCATACACATACGCAAAGACATGACTGCTCGTCGACTCGCGCTCAATCGCATACTGTTTCTTCTCCCAAAAAACTTCATTGCGATTCAAGACATACTCAATTTTCGGCTGAAAATTATTTAAAAACTCGTAGTCCATGACAGCCCCCCCATCACGCAAAAAAGCAAAGAAGATGCTGAGCATAAGCCGCACCTTCTTTATTTTAACACGTTTCCAAATGATTTTTCCGAAAAACAACCCATTATTTCATCGCTTCTTGAATGGCAAGCTGCGCAGCTTCCTCAGCCTTTCTGAGCACACTGTTCGCGTCTTGCATTTCCCCTTCTAATGTCTCCTGTATTCCACTGTTTGGAAACATTCCGTTGAGAAAAACATTAACTTTAAAAAGCTTAATCCTGGACTTATGTCTTCGATCAATTTCAACGTCGCTTTTTGCAGCCGCACATTAGCAGCGATATGCATCACGCCCAATTTTACAACATATCGAATCGTCATTCCTGTTGGAAAATTTTCAGCAGCATCATTCCCTGCTGATTTTGCCAAAGGCGTTAAACAACGTTATTGTTCATTGATCACTTGATCCGGCTTCTTCGACCTTGGTTTCATCAGCACAAACAAGTTATCTCCGTCCACTTCTACCGGATACCCTTTTAATTTCACTTTCGAATCAACCAGATGCTTCCCTGTCGTTAAGTCAAATTCCCAGCCATGCCAAGGACAGCGCAATATGTGATTTTCCATCCCGTACTCGTATTCATACACCATCGATGGAAGCCTTGTGCCGCAGATCCGCCCTTTGCATACCGGAGCCAGCATATGCGGGCATACATTCACCCATGCGTAAAACTTCTTCTCCACCTGAAACAGGCCGATTTCAATCCCTTCGATTTCAACGATTTTTTTCCCGCCTTCCGGAACTTCATCCACTTTAGCCGCATAATAACGCTTCATTCTTCTTCCACTCCCGGATGCACTTCTTTCCCTTTGCTCTTCGCAATCTTTTCGGACAAGTCAGAAGAGATGCGCTCTTCTCTCGGCGGCGGCTCATGCAATCCGTACAATTCTGCCGCCGTCCCTCCCATAATTCTCTGTTTCATTCTCTCCGGCATGCGCGGCAAAGCGACAGTGGGATTGTCATTGTCCCAATGCGGGTAGTCCGAAGAGAACATGACCGTGTTTTCTGCATCGATCATTTGGAAGATTTGCACCAGATGCTCCGGATCTTCCGGCTCTTCAATCGGCTGCGTCGTCAAATACACATGCTCTTTAATATATTCTGACGGCAGACGTTTCAACCAAGGCGTTGAATCGCGAAGCGCTTTATAGTTTTTATCCATCCGCCACATCAAGTGAGGCAGCCAAGCAATTCCGCCTTCGATGGCGACGAATTTGAGCCGTGGAAACTTTTCAAACACGCCTTCGCAGACGAGACTGTTAATATGCGCCATGTAGTTAGCAGGAA